>QHOD01000266.1 GCA_003218615.1 Verrucomicrobiota bacterium | reverse complement strand
GGCGACATCTTCTATCGACTCTGCTCGCTATCAGGGTAATGCAGCCGGAACAGTTGCGGCTTGTTCCCAAGGGTGACGATTAACAACTCCGAGTAATCCTCGTCAGGGATGTTGACCGGGACATTGATTCCAAGCGCTTTGATGATATTCGGAATCGTATCGCCATGTCCAACAACCAGCGCGTTGCCGTTTAGCTGATGCAACTTCGCGACGAGCCCGGCCGTATCTTTCGCCGCAACCACCGTTGGCGTCACGTGAGCTAATGTCGCAGTCGGCGCCGCGGTTTCCTGGGTCCGCTTAAATTCGGTCGTGAAAATTGCCGCGATGCCGGAGTCCTTCAAAATACGCGCAAGCGCCTCGGCACGCGCGCGACCCGCTGGAGATAAATCCGGATCTTTCCCGTCACTCGCCGCTTTCTCCGCGTGACGAACAACGACCACCACCGGCTCCGCGGACGCGATTGTTACGGCGACGAAGATCGACAAAAGGAGAACGACGGCTTTCACGGGGACAAGTTAGCAGAATCTTTGTTATTTGTTATCTGAACGCTCCGTTAATTGGCTCTCAACTCTCAACTTCTTTGACACCACGACTGTGCTGTTAAAACTCGGATAATGCTGAACACGGCAATGCGGATCGACGCGCACGAACAAAGCTGGCCTTTAGACAAACCGTTTCGCATTGCTCGCGGCAGTCGCACTGAAGCACGCGTCGTCGTCGTGACCGTGACCAACGGGCAATACACGGGACGCGGCGAAGCGGTCCCGATCGCGCGTTACGGCCAAACTGTAGAGTCTGTATTGGCGCAGATCGAATCCATGAAAAGCGAGAAAAGTTTGGATCGACAAAAAATACAACAGTTATTGCCAGCGGGTGCTGCACGCAATGCGTTGGACTGCGCGTCATGGGACCTTGAAGCAAAAATTTCCGGCAAACGCGCGTGGGAACTGGCCAATATCCCGATCGTTCCCGAGGTTGAAACGTCGTTTACGATCAGTCTCGATACACCGGAGAAAATGGCGGCGGCGGCCGGCCCCGCCGCCTTCGCACAACACTACGGCGTGCCAAGGATTCTGAAACTCAAGCTCGGAGGCGACGATGTCGATCTTGCGCGAGTCGAAGCTGTGCGCGAGGCCGCGCCCGCGGCGCGTCTGTTGATCGACGCCAATGAGTCATGGTCGCCCGAACATTTTCGCGAGGTTGCTCCGTTGTTAGGCCAATTCGGCGTCGAATTGATCGAACAACCGTTTCCTGCGGACGCCGATGAGGTCCTCGAGACTCTCGATCATCCTGTTCCGGTCTGCGCGGACGAAAGTTGCCATACGAGTGCTGATCTTCCACGCCTGACCAACCGCTACGAGGTGATCAATGTAAAACTGGACAAAACCGGTGGGCTGACAGAAGCGCTGCTCTTAATCGAGCGCGCCCGCGAGAGCGGCTTCAAATTATTGATCGGTTGCATGGTATGCACTTCTCTAGGGATCGCTCCGGCCCGCCTTCTGGCCAGCGGTGCCGATTACGTGGACCTCGATGGACCATTACTCCTTGCCGGCGACCGCCACCACGGACTCTCTTATCAGAACGGGCGGATCGGGATCCCTTCGCGAGAACTGTGGGGTTAATACTGCAACGGCGCGATTGATCTGAGTCCATTCCCCCTGCCCGGCGCCTTTTTCGATAAACTCAAAATCATTGCAGAAACACGGATCGCGGGTTGTGAAGAGCACAGACATTAATCAGGAAGAGCACAGAGAATGCTAACGCGATTGCGGAAAGCGGACACCGAATTTGCGGCTGACACAGCCGCCTCTACAGTTTGGTGCTTTGAAGCGCCGCCTGCCTTTCGTCATTTTCATCTTTACGCTCATCGTCGCGCTCGCCGTGCACATCGATTGGACTTGGAAACGAAAACTCTCGCCGCGCGGCGGGCGTTATTTTTTTCATCGCGTCGAGCTGGCGGTGCCGTCGTTCCGGCAGGCCGATGAAAAATGGCGCGACGATCCGCTGGGCGGGATCGCAGACAACGGCACCATTGGCGGCGAAGGGTGCGCCGTAGCCGCCGCGGCGATGGTTTTCAAGTTCTATGGGGTCGAGACCGATCCGCAGCAGTTAAACTGGTTTTTGACATCCGTTGACGGTTACACCGAGAACGGTTGGATTTATTGGGATCGCGCGGCGTGGTTCGCGCCCAACCGCGTCCGGCACATGTACGAAGACCTGGCTTCGTATCAGCTCATCGATTCGAACCTCGCCCGCGGAAATCCCGTCATTGTGCGGGTGCGGCTGCGAAGCGGCGTCACGCATTTTGTCGTGATCGCTGGCAAAGACGGGTTTGACTACCTCGTGCGCGATCCCGGTGCCGGCTCCGCGAAAGGATTCTACCCGCTCCGTGAGCTTGGCAGCGACATCGAGGCGCTACGATTTTACGAGCCGATCGCGAATACGAATTTCGGAAAGCCCGCCGTGGCGGGTAAACTCCACCCGGAAGCCGCAGAGCAGTGAACATTAACATCTGCGGCCGACTCAAGGTGCGCGCGCTACGCGCGACCAAAATCAGGTTACTCCTTCAGAAGGGTCTGGAACCGCGCGTCGTAGGCTACTCGTTACGTGGAGTCTGTTGGGGACCGCCAAATTACTCGCGCCTCGTCGGAGCCCCAGAAGACAGGCCGGGCGCCAGTTTATCAAGCGCCGCCGCCCGCGCCAAAGCACTGACTGCGTTTTCGCATAAACATCGGCTCCTTTTCGACAAATTCTTTCGCTTTTCCTCGAGGCCCCGTCTCACAGCTTCTCCTTC
>QHOD01000275.1 GCA_003218615.1 Verrucomicrobiota bacterium | reverse complement strand
GGCGGCGCATTGAATGATTTGAAAAAAGTGATTGTCTGGGGCGAACCGCTGAAAGTAACCGATAACACCGCCGCGAAAAATTTGCTCGAAGGAGCCAAATACGAATTGCTAGCCAAGACTCCGCTAGCCAGTCCAGTAACCAATCCATCCGTGCCCGAAGCGCCCCGCGCGGTTTCCACGCCGAAATAATGTTTTCGGGGCAAAGCGTCTCGTCTTAGATTTGTGCCATGCGAGTCGCGATTTGAGAAAAGAAAAAGGGTCAGTCCTCACTTTTGACACAAACTCTGGACTGAGGGGCTCAATCCAGCATGCCCGGCTTCCCTAGACACACTCAAAGTCTCGGAGCCTCCCGCCGTAAAGCTGGCAGCCGCTACCCACGCCCAGCCAGCGCTAACCTCGACATCTTCTGGCTCAAAGACGATCCGCCTTCGCCGACGCTTCGCCGCGACAAGAATCCTCGAAGACAGCGCCAACCTTCCCGATCCCGATGTGATCGCTCAAGAAATTGATTCACGAATTCCCATTCGCTCACCCTTCGGGCTTGCCGTCCATGTCGTCCGCTCCCGCGATCTCCATTGTCGAAGATCTCGAAGCCGCTCTCTCGCAATTCTCGACGATTGCCGCGGACCTAAAGCGCCATTAATTCTTCTATGTTATTAGATATACTCGAATTCCTAAATACAAACAAAGACGCCATCGCAATTCTCATTTTAGGGCCTGCGGCGTTCTGGACGGTTGCAACGGAGGAACAAGAATGATCGGACTATTGGAAGTACCGCTTTTGCCGCGCCTTCAGCCATCACCCCCGCTACAGATTTGCGGCTGACACAGCCGCCACTACAGTGCTCGCGCAGTGATGGATCGTAAGAGAATCTCGACTGCGGTATGACCAAATTAAGTTTCAGAGCGCTGACCTGCGCGCGTTGATTGTTGTGATCCCGATTTGGCTCAAAATCCTGTATACTCTGTTCGTTTGTGCGCTGATACCGATCTATTGGCGGCAGTATGGGCCTGTGAATTTTCTTTGGTTCTCCGATATCGCTTTGTTGTTAACGGTCCCCGCGCTCTGGCTCGAGAATGCGCTGCTGGTAAGCATGATGGCGCTTTCAATTTTGTTTCTTGAGCTCGTTTGGAATGCCGATTTTTGGATCCGACTCGTCACGGGCAAATCATTGGTCTCGCTCAGCGCATACATGTTTGACCCGAACATTCCGCTGTTCATTCGTGGGTTATCGCTGTTTCACGTCGCCCTGCCGATTCTCGTCGTTTGGTTCCTTTACCGGCTCGGGTACGATCGACGCGCATTGTTGTGGCAAACAATGGTCGCACTTGTGGTGATGCCGATTTCCTATCTGCTCACCAACCCACGAGAAAATATCAATTGGGTCTATGGTTTGGGAGAGAAACCGCAACACATCATGCCGGAGTGGCTATTCTTGTTGTCTTTAATGATTGGCATCCCCTTACTGGTATACCTGCCAACGCATTTTCTGTTGGGCAGAATTTTTCCAAAGGCGTAGCCCGGAGCCGGACTGATTTCCAATTTCTGATCAGCGACTGGTTGGCCCTTAACGAGTCCATCCACTAACATCTATTTTAAGTAATATTCTTCTTAGCGGGGTCGGTTCATAAAGCGCAGTTTTCAATCACCATACGATACAAGTAGTGATGAATGGCCACGGACTCCACCATTGCCCATTATTGCCAGTTACATGCCATAATTACTGAGGACTCCCCGATCAATGTTCGAATATTTCAAAAGCGAGAAGATGCCGCGAAGTGGCTCGGCGTGCCGATCGAGCGGATATCGCCGAAAACCGCCGCTGGCTAAAGACGAAATATAGCAGGATTAGTGGCGAAAATTGCTCGTTCGCCGTGCTGCTTTATGTGACAATCCAGGCAACCGATGAAACTGCCGCCAGACATTGAGTTTCACGACGATATACGTCTGCTCATTTATAGACCGCGCGGTGTGGTCGACGAGGCGGCTGTTCAAAAAGCCGTAGACGTCCTCGAAGATCTCGAAGCAAAGTTGCAAAGGCCTTTCAATCGCTTTTCCGATACGCTGGCAGCCGATGAAGTTGAGCTCAACTTCAAATACGTCATTCAGGTCTCTCTCTGCCGGCGCCTTTCGTACGCGGGGCATCCCCCGGTAAAGTCAGCAATTCTCGCCACGGATTCGACAATGATTCATTACGCGCGGTTACATGCCTTACTGACACAAGGGTCCCCAATCAACGTGCGGATCTTCAAAGATCGGCAAGAAGCCGCGAAGTGGCTCGGCGTACCGATCAAACGATTAGCGCCGAAAGACGAAGGTCCTCAATAACGGAATCCCACCGGTCAAGAAAATCTGGACGCACAGCAAACAAGAGGGCAACTGGGTCGAGGAGTTCGATGCTAGCAAGGTCGTCGACGGCGACGGATTTGACCTTAGCGCGAGCCTAAAGTTCTGACAGCGGCAGCCTCTATGTCCGAGCGGACTGGTCGCTGGGCGATTGGCCGGAAAGGCTTTGCAAAAGCGACGGCAGCAGAGCCGCCAATCCCTGCTGATGGCCGGCGGCAGGGTCGATTTTTCCAGCGGGTGTTAGGTTGTCGACGATCTTTGGCAGGTACTCAGCCAGGAAGTTCGAAGCTTGAGCCGGATCTATGCCCATTTTTGCCGCGAGCGCGTTGTCAAAGGCTCGTCGCACGAGATAATCAAGGATAACCAATAACCCCATAGAATTGTTTCCGTCCGATTTGGGTTTATCTCAGTCCGCCCGCCATTGCGCTGGCCAACACAACGATCGGCCAGCAGGCGGCGAGCACGATAATTCCGAAAGCAACCAGCTCGGATAAATAGTTGGGCTGCATTCGGTAGGCGTATCGATCGGTAATGAAACGGCGGATGCGTATCCGCGTGGGTGTTGTGCTTTTCATTGGGCTCCTTTCATAATGTCACTGAAATAGACAGCGCGTTGTGCCCGCGCGCCGCCCCGCAAAAGTAACGCTGCTGTTACCTTCCTGAGGTGGATCAGATCTCCACTTTTGACATGTCGTCATTTTGGAAAATCAAAATCAGGGTCAGTCCTCACTTTTTGCAC
>QHOD01000039.1 GCA_003218615.1 Verrucomicrobiota bacterium | reverse complement strand
TAGCGTCGACGCGATATGAGCGCGAATCTTAGTTTAGCTGTGCGCTGCTTTGACCATGTTTCTGGCGAAAAATGAATCAATGCGCCCTTGCTCATGATGTCTAACATCGAAATCGCACAAGCCCGTGATCAGCTTCGCGACATATATTTTAAATCGGCTCAGCTCGCCATGGCTTAACCCTGTGCGACATTCATTTTCTGCACTGTTTTTGGGACTCTTAGGGCGATTCGCCCTAGTGCATCCGATAGATCAGACCCTCGCTAGTCCGTGCGACCAGTTGGTACCGTTCCTTCAAAAGTTTGGCGAGAATCGGAAAGTCCGTTACTGGGTACTCTGCGGTCTTCGGGTCGGCCTGAACATCGACAATGTAGGTCGGCGGATGCCTGGCAAAATCTCGCTCGAGGTTTCTCCAGGCGCCGGGTAAGATTCTGCTACGCGTATCGAAACCTGGGATCGATCCGCCGAACACTTTACCCGTGAGTGGAAAGGTGGTGATGTAGCGACAGGCAGGGCGTCGCTCGGCGTCTAGATAGATTTCCGAACTCTGACCCCACACGAAAATCCTGTCAGCAGGCTTTGAATGCGTGAACAAGTATCGTCCCGCCTCAGACGGAACGCGTTGTGGAGCCAGCCCCGACCAGTCTTCGATTGAAAAGGCAATAACCGTGAGAGCCAACCACGCGTAGGTCACCGCAGGTCGTAGTAGCCAGTGAGGCGGCTGCGTCGTCCGGGACCAAAGTCGTGCGTAGTACGGCGCCGCGAGCAATGCAAGCGGAGGAATCAATTGGACGTAGTAGTGAGGATAAAAGCGGGCGCCCGCTGCAGCGCCGATTGCCGAGGCGACAAGTAATCCGAAAAGCGCTGTTCGTTCTGCCGTCCTCTCAGTCCAAATCTTGCTCTGGTCCCGGGAGGCCATTAACGCCCCGATTACCAAAGGCAAACAGGCTCCGAGGAAGGCCAGCGTAATCAGGATTCCCTTCTGCCAAAAAACATGCGGAACGTCATGGTCGGCAATCGTCCAATAGAATGCGTCTCGGAGAATGCCTTGTTGCGAAAGTACAATCGTCACGAGACCGAGGGCTGCGAAAAATCCTCCTGTGAGCATAGTTGCCTGAACGATCACATTCGTTCGCGTCAAACTACGGCTGGCTCGATAGCTCGGGAGGAGTAGATAGACGCCGACGGGGACTGCTGCTATCGCGGCCGGCTGTTTGAGCAGGAAGGCCGCGCCCAGCAGCGCGCCTGCTGGGAAGAGTTCGGGCCGCAGTGGCGATGAACTGCGACGGAGGGCGATTGCCCACGCCCAGATGATAGGGAGATTCATTAGCATCTCGCCGTCGAATGAGAGATTCTTCCACGTCAACCAGTGTTGGAAAACACCGTAGAAAAGCGCGGCAATCAAACCGGTATTACGATCAAACAACTCGCTGCCGATCACATACAGGCCGGCCATCGCGCCTAGCGTCCACACGAGTGCGACTATATGAAGCGCTTTCCAATTGAACTCGCCTGCTACCTTGAATATTGCGGCGTACGTCCAGAAGAGAAGGGGCGGCTTGCGCTCTATTGCGTCGATGTAAGGCCGCCCCCCATTAACGATCTCGTTGGCCACCACCGAATACATTGCTTCACTGTCGATTGGCTGCGGATGCAAAAGGGACGGAAGGCGAATCGCGACCGTGAGAAAGATAATTCCAAGGACGGCGAAGCGAAATTGGCGCGAGCTATGAGTCGGCACACCCATCATTCGGCAGAGTAATTTCCGGATGTGCTGCTTTTAAGAGAGTCGTAAATGCGCGTAACCTTTTTGAAAACATCGTCCACAGTGATCGCTTGCATGCAGATGTTATTGCGACAAACCGACTGCCGGTTGTTGTAGGCATTTACACATGGGCTGCATGCGATGCCCACGTACAAAAATTCTGTATTGGGGGAACGTGCGCCGAATAGTTCCGGGGTTTCCGGTCCAAACAAAGTGACGACATGAATCGGCGTCATCGAGGCGAAATGAGCTGGGCCGCTGTCGTTCGTCACCAAAATCTCACTGCGGGTGTAAAGCACGAGCACTTGTCGCAGAGTCGTTTTTCCGGCAAGCGGGATGACGCGGCTTGAACCGACCTCGTCTGCAAGCTGGTTATTGGGAGCGGCTTCGGCCGGCGCACCGGTAAACCCAATAAACAGGTCCGGGTAACGTTCGAGCAGCCGCCGCGCGAGTTCGACATAACGCTGAGGCGGCCACCGCCTCAGCGGCAGCAAGTCGCTCGAGTTCGGGTTGAGCAGGATGAGTGGTGCAGAACCGATGCGAGGATTTTCGCGCTGTAGCAGGGCATTGATTTCAGCAACTTCAGACAGCGAGGGCCGAAATCTTGCGAGAGGCTGGTTTGCAGACGGCGTAAAGTCGAATGTCGGGAGCATCGCTGGATCGCGGGTCAATGCTTCAACCATGGCTTCGAATATCTGACTTGTGTGGAGATGAGGATTGTATAAAAGCCGATGTGTCATTAAATCGCCCCGGTACGGTCCGTCGCCAAAAAAAGTATGAAAGCCAACACGCGATTTGGCGCCGGTCGTAAACGTCAGTATCGCGGAGAAGCGTGTTAAGAATTCCATATCAACGACCGCGTCGATGCCGATTTTCCGAACCTGGAGCACCGCCCCCAGTGCGCCAGCTGCGAGTGCGAACAGACTCTGCGTCGCGATCGTTATCACATTTCCATCGGGAATAATTTCCATCACGTCGAGAATGAACCGATTGTCTTCGAAGACGACGACGTAAACATTTTCCCGCCCAACCATTTCGGTCGCACGGCGAATTGCGGGATAGGCGAGAACCGTTGAGCCCTGCTCCGCGAACTTGACAAAGAGAATGCGTTGAAATGGGCGCGGTCCTGGCGGCTCCGCGGATTCAAAGATTCTTCTGAGAAGGGTTAAGATGGCGCAAAGCGGTACACCAATCCAGCGATCGATTCGTTGCAAAGTTGAAATGCCTGCCGGGAGATCCATTCTCTGGCGATTCCTAAGAGGGCCAATGTGAGCCAAATTGTGCGAATCGGCCAATCTTTGCGAAAAGTTTTAGCGTGGTCAAAAGATGGTCTTTTCGCGAGTTTTGTGCTAGAAAATAGACTCGTCAATGCAGGCCTTCTTCCACCAATCCGAGTTTGATCAGCCGCACCCGAGTCGGGCGAGGGCTCTCGTCAAAGCGCATCCGGAAGTTCGCCAGTTGATGGTGCGCAATCCGTACACGGCCCTCATCGCGTTGTCGATCGTGGTCACACAAACAGCCATCGCGTATTGGACGGGCACGCTCGGATTTGGTTTTTGGTGGCTCAGTTTGCTCATCGCTTATTGCATCGGTGCGTTCGGCAACCATGCCAATTACGTGATCATCCATGATGCGACACATAATTTGATTTTCCGGAGCAAAAGCTGGAACAAAATGGTGTGCGTCCTGGCTGATCTTCCCAATCTTGCGCCCGGCGCAATGGGTTTTCGCGTTTACCATCTCAAGCATCATTCGCATCAGGGCGATTACGAATATGACGCCGACCTTGCAAATCATTGGGAGGCGCGCCTGGTCGGCAACAAATGGTATCGCAAGGCGCTGTGGCTCATGCTTTTTCCATTTTTTCAACTAACCCGGCCGCCTAGACTGAAAGCGATCACCATGTGGGACCGGTGGTTCTTTGTGAATTTCCTCTGCGCGGCGGCGTATGATGCAGCCATCATTTATTTCTGCGGCTGGGCTGGGTTTCTTTATCTCGCATTTGCGTTTTTCTTTTCGATTGGTTTGCATCCGGTGGGCGCTCGCTGGATTCAGGAGCATTACACATACGATTTCGACCAGGAGACGTTCAGCTATTATGGGCCGATTAATCTCGTCGCGCTGAACATGGGCTATCATAATGAGCACCACGACTTGCCCTCTATTCCGTGGAATAATCTGCCGAAGCTGCGTGCAATGGCCCCGGAGTTTTACGACAATCTGAAGTATCACTCGTCCTGGACCCGGCTGCTCCTTCAGTTCATTTTCGACGAGCGCTACACTTTGTATTCGCGGATTGAACGGATGAAGCAAAGGGCCGGTTCCCCAGCGACTCCAGACGTAACAGCCGGTCGAATGAGCGGCGTTGATCTCAGCGCGAGGCCGATTACTTTTTAGCTATGGCAGAGCGGCATTACGTCTCGAACAAAAACGAAACGGTCCGGATGTTCGAGAGCGATTTCATCGAATTCTTTTCGCGCGTGCATCCGGCGATTCCGCTGCTGTTGTACGTGCCGGTCATCGCCTACATGGTTTATGTTTCCCTTTGGCAGCAAAAATTGTCGATCCCGGCCGTCACGGGGCTGTTTTTGCTCGGTGTTCTGCTCTGGACGCTGCTCGAGTACCTCATCCATCGGTACATATTTCATTATGAACCCAAGACCCGCCTGGGAAAACGGCTGCACTACGTCATCCACGGTGTTCATCACGATTATCCAAACGACGCTCGCCGGCTCGTCATGCCGCCAAGCATAAGTGTCCCGCTCGCATTTCTTTTCTATGGTCTTTTTCTTCTGATTTTCGGGCATTTAGCATCGAGCGTGTTTGCCGGATTGGTTTTCGGTTACGTCTGTTACGACATGCTCCATTATGCGACGCACCATTTCCCGATGAAACGAGGCCTATGGCTCTGGTTGAAGCAGTACCATCTCCGCCATCATTACAAGGATGATGACGCCGGATTCGGTATCAGCTCGCCGCTTTGGGATTACGTTTTTCGGACAACGCGAAAATAGCGCGCCCCGCGCGGGATTGGTGGGCTCGGAGGCGGGCAGGCGATCTCACTAAAATCTTGTTCTAAATCCGAAAATCGGTAAAATAGCTGCCCCGACACGGAACTTCACGGCGTGCGGATACCGCCGAGAACTTCGTAAGGTTTGATGAACGAGGATCCAGCAAAACTTAGTCTGAGCAATTTTCTTGCGGGCGAAAGCAACGACCCGCTGCAAGCTCCACCAAGCTTTACGAATTGGATGCGCGCCTGTGCGTGGGCAGCCGAGCTATACGAGCCTGAGCTCCTCGCCACTGCAGACGCGCACACGATGATCACCTACGGCGGCAAACCGCGTCCCGTAATTAATCTTTGTTCCTACAATTATCTCGGCCTCGCCAATCATCCCGAGGTGCTCGTCGCTGCGCACGAAGCGCTCAGAACACGCGGATTGGGCGCCTGCGGTTCGCCGATGCTCTCCGGAATGACCGATCTGCACCGGGAACTCGAACGACGTGTCGCGAAGTTTCTCGGGCGCGAGGACGCGATGCTTTTTAATAGCGGGTTTGGCGGTGCGCTAGGCACGATTTCCGGCCTGCTTCGCAAAACCGACGTGGCGATTCTGGACAACCGCTCGCATCTCAGCCTTCGCGATGGAGCGGTGCTTTCCCGATGCCGCACTGAGAAATTCGAGCACAATGATCCAGTCTCACTCGACACAGCGCTCAGCCGTCAAAAAGGCCGTCGCCAGTTGGTCATTATCGAAGGCATTTATTCGATGGATGGCGATTTCGGCAATTTGAAGGAATTAATTGATGTCGCAGAATCCCACGGCGCGAGCGTTTTCATTGACGAAGCCCACTCCATGCTGGCCTGTGGCGAACATGGTCGTGGCGCAGCGGAGAAGTTTCGCGTGGAAGACCGCATTCCGCTCGTTTATGGCACCTTCTCCAAAGCCTTTGGAGCGCTGGGAGGATTCGTCGCCGGTTCGAAGGAAACGCTGCAATATCTGCGCTTTTACGCCCATCCTTATGTTTACTCCTGTGCGCTACCGCCAGTGGTCGTCGCAGCCATTCTCAAAGCGCTCGAGATCGGCACGAGCCAGCCAGAACTGCGTGCGCAGCTTTGGGAAAACGCGGATTATTTCCACACGCAGCTTCAGGATCTCGGGATCGACACCGGAGCATCGACAACATACGTCATGCCCATTGTCATCGGCGATCGCGAGCGCATGTATCGACTCGGTCACGAACTGCGGCGACGCGGTCTCTGGGTCGCGCCGGTGGATTATCCCGCCGTGCCGCAAAACCGAATTTGCTTTCGCGCCTGTGTGACAGCGAAACATACGCGAGCTGATCTGGACGAAGCGCTCAACATCCTCGCGGACACACTCGTTCCAGCAGCGCTGCAGCACGCGTGAGTTTGGGTAACGCGTGAGTGTGATGCAGCCACAGATCGAGCCGATCTCTGCTGTCGAAGCGACTTATAAGGGACGCGAAGTCGAGGGAATTCTCGATCTTTATTTTTACCGGCCAATAGGTTTTCGCCTCGCGCAGTTTTTCAGGAAAATGGAAATGACACCGGCGCGTGTGACTTTGCTCGCGGCCCTTTTCGGAATCATTGCTGGGCACCTTTTCTATTATCGTGATCTGCGCACGAACGTGGTCGGCATGGTGTTACTTGTTTGTGCCAATGCGCTCGACAATGCGGATGGCCAGCTCGCGCGGCTGACTCATCGGGAAAGCCGGGAGGGCCGCATTATTGACAGCGTTGCCGATCACATGGTGTTCGTAAGTATTTACGTGCATTTGACTCTCCGTTACCTCATTGCAGGCTCATCGCCTGCGATCTGTTTTCTCGCTCTTGCTGCCGGGATCAGTCACGCTTTGCAAGGCGCCGCAGCGGATTATTACCGCAGCACGTATCTTTATTTTGTCACGAACCGAGCGCGCCTGGGATTAGATTCTACTTCTACCCTGCGATCTGATTATCGAGAGCTCAGTTGGCGCTCCAAACCATGGAACAAGTTCTTGCTTGCATTGTATTTGAACTTTACTCGCCAGCAGGAAATGCTCGCGCCGCATCTAAAAAAGTTGCGTGCTACAACCAGCCAACAGTTCGACGGTGAAATACCCAACTGGCTAAGGACCCGTTATCGGAATTTGGCCGGGCCGATGTTTAAGTGGTGGGGTTTTTTGATGACGAATAGCCGCATGTTCGTTCTGTTCGCTCTCCTGTTCATCGGCCAGCCGATTTACTATTTCTGGTTCGAACTCATCCCGCTTAACTTCCTGTTCATCTACCTGATTATCCGCCAGGAAAACATGTCCGAATCACTGCTGGAAGTGACGGTAAAATGGCGAGATGTAGCCTAGACGGCCCTTTGCATTCGTGTCGGAGATCAAAATTTCAGAAGTTAGTACGCGCCGGGATCGCGATGCGTTCATCAAATTTCAATGGCGAATTTACGCGAATGATCCGGTCTGGGTGCCGCCGTTAATCATCGAACGAAAGACATTCCTCGATCGCAAGCGGCATCCATTTTATCGACACGGCGACGCCGCATTATTTCTCGCGCGACAAAACGGCGAAATCGTTGGCCGCATTATGGCGAGCGACGATCCGAACTACAATTCGCTGCATCAATCGAACGTTGGCTGTTTTGGCCTCTTCGAGTGCATCGACGATCGCAACGTCGCCGCCGCGCTCTTTGGGGCTGCGGTCAACTGGCTCCGCAAAAAAGGCCGCACCGAGATGATGGGTCCGATCGATTATTCAACCAACTACGTCTGCGGCCTCTTGATCGATGGGTTCCAATTCGCCCCCACGATTTTGACTGCACATAATCCGCCGTATTACCGCGAGCTGATCGAGGGCTGCGGTTTTACAAAGGCTAAAGACTGGTACGCATGGTGGTTTGCCGATCCGGCGAAGGCTGTGACCCACTTGCGACGATTCGCAGAGCGCGTTCGTCGACGCTGGCCCGTCACTATTCGTTCCGCAAATCTTAAGAATATTCGCGAAGAAAGCAGGCGGCTCCGTCAGATTTATAATCAGGCCTGGGAGAAGAATTGGGGGTTTGTGCCGTTCACGGAAGCGGAGTTCGAGTTCATGACCCGGGAGATGAAGCCGCTGCTGATGCCGGAGTTCGCCTGGATTGCTGAGATGGGGAATGAACCTATTGGATTCACCTTATGCCTGCCGGACATCAATGTGGCGCTGCGCCACCTTAACGGGCGGTTGACGCGATTTGGGTTTCCCATCGGTTTGATCAAATTGCTGTTCTACAAGAGACGCATTCGAAAAGGACGGCTAATCGCGCTCGGCGTTATCGAAAAATACCGCCGTGCCGGAGTCGCCGAGATGCTCGTCTTGCGCGTGATGGAGGAAACAATGATCAAACGCGGGATCACCGGCGAATTGAGCATGACACTTGAAGATAATTTTATGATCAATCGTTTTCTGGAGGCGATCGGTGCGACAAAATACAAGACGTATCGGATTTTCAAAAGGATACTGGCGGAATGAGCAAGCCTCAGGACGGTTTCGTTTCGCGATTTTTGAATCGGCCGATTTCCCGCCGCATAACGCGTGTTCTGCTCAAGTTTCCGGTCCGTCCCAGCGTCTGGACGATATCGATCTTTGTTTTGCCGATAATCGCCTGTGTATTCTTCGTGCGCGGCGATTACGTCAGCATCGTCATCGGCGCAGCCATTTTTCAAGCGTTCAGTATTCTTGATGGTTGCGACGGTGAAATTGCGCGGGCCAGGAATTTGGAATCAAAATTCGGGGAACGTCTGGATCAATTCTGCGATTTTTTAGCAAGCCTTCTCTACGTTCTCGCTCTTGGGTTAGGGGTCCATCGTTCGAGCGAAGGAGTTATCTGTGCCGTCCTGATTACGGCCAACGAATGGCTGCTACGAGCTGGCAAAAGCGAAACGTTGGTTGCCTCGCCCACATTGCACGAATCGTTTTACGCGAGACACCGCGGGATGGTCGGGCATTCCGGTTTGCTCAATCTCGGGGAACGATTTGTGTGGTGGCTCTTTCAACTGACCAAACGCGACATGGCTATCTTCGCTTTTCTCGTGCTTGCGGCACTCGGCCTGGCTGACTGGATCCTGCATCTTTGGATGATTGTTGCCGGCGCCAGCCTAATTCTCAGCGCGATTGCCGCAGTCAGATCCGGTATGGGCCAGGGCGATGTCGCGACGCGCGAGCCACGAGCGTAATTGCGTCTCGGCACACGCCAGCATTTCAGGTGTGTCGATGTCCTGCCACCAGGCGTCGCCTATATCCACGGCACGCGCTTTTTCAGCGGCGGCCATCAGTCGAACTCCATCTGCCAGGCTGCAATCTCCGTTTTGTTTTGCCTGCTCGAGATATTCAAAGATTTCGGGTGGACAAACGAAGAGTCCAGTATCAATCGCGTCGTAATCCCGCAGATTTTTTCCGATGGCGACGATCTGGCTCCCGCGCGTTTTGACCTTCATCGCATCATCCAAATCGAAAATTGAATCGCGCTTTCGATCCACCGCGACGTTGAGGAAGTTAGGATCTGCCGACTTAATCAGAAGATCGACAACCGCATTATCGAAAAGATGGTCACTCATGGTCAGCAGAAATGGCGTAACGACGTGATCGGCTGCGGCGAGGAGAGAAATGCCGTTTTGTTTCGTCCATTCATGATTCTCGATGAAGCAGGCCTCAAGCTCAGACGGAATCAACTTCTTGACCTGTGCAATCGCTCGCTCGCTTTCGTAGCCAACGACAAAATTGGCCTTTTTGATTCCAGCGTGGATCAGCGCACCGATCGTGTAACAAATCAATGGGCGTCCAAGCACCGGCATGAGTGGCTTCAAGAATGTTTCGTCGGAGCCGCGTAGGCGCGAACCCAACCCTGCCATTAAGATCACTGCTTCGGAGATGGGGGTCATATGCCGTAATATTTCTTAAGACCCCAGATTCTGACGCGCTGGGGAAGAAATCTAAAAATCAACGGCGCGATTTTCGTTTGAAATGTATCGCCAATAGCCATGCGTGGCGGCGGACTCGTCTGATCGATTAGTTCGCAAACACGTCGCGCAACAAGATCCGGCCTCGGCGCGTTCTTCATGTTGCGTTCGACTTTGTTCCAAGTTTTGGCGACTTTTGCCTCATACCGCTGGTCGGGCAGCTTGCTCTTGATCACCGCATCGTTGAAGTCGGTGCAAATATCGCCCGGTTGGAGATCGACAATATGCACTCGCGAGTCGGGCAGCTCTAGTTGGATCGTCACGGTGAATGACGCCATGGCTGCCTTCGCGGCGTTGTAAGCCGCCATGAACGGGACTGGAAGACGGCTGGCCAGCGATGTAACGTTGATTATCAAACCTTCTCCTCGCGCTTGCATCATGCGCAATGCAAGCCGCATCAGCTGCATGTGCCCGAAAACGAGAATTTGAAACTGGCTTGCGATTTCTTTTTCGGAAAGGTTTTCGGCCGGACCAAAATGTCCGCTTCCAGCATTGTTAATTAAGACGTCGAAATTGCCGGCTTCGGCCAATGCGGTGTTAAAGGCGCCGTCAATTGAGTCAGGGTTAGACAAATCAAGTTGCACGCAATGAAGGCGACGAAGGCTTGGAATCCGCGAAATATCGCGTGAAGTCCCCCAGACTTCGTGTCCCGTTTCGGTGGCAGCTTTCGCGATTGCTTTCCCGATGCCAGAACTGGCACCGGTGAGAAAAATCTTTTTCACAATTTTTGAAGATGAGTTCGGCGTCGCTCGACGCATATCGTATCTGCTCGGGCATTGATTCCTATTTTAACTGTCGCCCTCATGCAAGAGTGTCCTGTGACCGAGTGTAATTGCTATCGGTGTCCTTTCGAAGAATTCTTCGACCATACGATGTCGATCTTGTCCCCATGTTTCCGCTGATTTGCGCAGTCCTAGTTATTCTAATTGGGCTGTGCCTTACGCGGCTGCTGCCGGGTGTAAACAAGCGTCGTCAACAAGCCCGCTTCATTCGTAAAACGTTGGGCGCCAACC
>QHOD01000038.1 GCA_003218615.1 Verrucomicrobiota bacterium | reverse complement strand
ATGGCCGGAAATCTCACTGGCCAGGTGCGCAATATTGCCGGCGTAACGACGGCTGTCGCCCGTGGTGATCTATCTAAGAAGATCACGGTGGACGTGAAGGGCGAAATTCTTGAGCTGAAAAATACGGTGAACACGATGGTGGACCAGCTCAACTCCTTCGCGTCGGAGGTGACGCGTGTCGCACGGGAAGTCGGCACCGAAGGGAAACTTGGAGGACAAGCCACGGTCAAGGGAGTCGGAGGCACTTGGAAAGATTTGACCGACAGCGTGAACTTCATGGCCGGGAACCTGACGAATCAGGTGCGTGGTATCGCGAGAGTTGTTACCGCGGTCGCCAACGGCGACCTGAAGCAAAAGCTGCTTGTCGAGGCGAAAGGCGAAATCGCCGAGCTCGCCGACACCATCAATAGCATGACCGAGACGCTGGCCACTTTTGCGGATCAAGTTACCACTGTGGCGCGTGAAGTCGGAGTTGAAGGAAAACTGGGCGGCCAGGCCAACGTGCCTGGCGCCGCCGGCACATGGCGCGATTTAACTGATAACGTAAACCGGCTGGCAGCGAATCTGACTACGCAGCTCCGTGCTATCGCCGACGTTGCGACGGCGGTCACCAAAGGCGACCTGACACGATCGATTCAGGTAGAAGCGCAGGGCGAGGTTGCATTCGTGAAGGACAACATCAACGAAATGATCCGCAATCTGAAAGATACCACCTTGCGCAATGAGGAGCAGAACTGGCTCAAAACCAATCTCGCGAAATTCTCGCGCATGCTACAGGGGCAGCGGGACCTTTTGACGGTTGGTAAATTGATCTTGTCAGAGCTGGCCCCGGTCGTCTCCGCGCAGCACGGTGCGTTCTATATCATGAGTAACTCCGTAGAAGAGCCTGAACTCAGGCTCCTGGCAAGCTACGCATACCGCCAGCGAAAAGGCGCAAAGAGCCATTTCAAGTTGGGGGAGAGTCTGGTTGGGCAGGCGGCGCTGGAAAGACAACGCATTCTCCTGACCGATGTGCCGAGCGATTATGTGAGAGTTAGTTCGGGTTTGGGCGAATCACGTCCGATGAACATTGTTGTTCTGCCGATCTTGTTCGAGGGAGAAGTAAAAGCAGTCATAGAACTCTCGTCGCTCGAGCGCTTCAACTCTACGGATCAGGCGTTTCTCGATCAATTGACAGAGAGCATCGGCATTGTGCTCCATACCATCGAAGCAAACACGCGAACGGAAAATCTGCTCAAACAATCGCAATCCCTGGCGGCAGAGTTGCAGAAGACGAACGAAGAGTTGCAGGAAAAGGCACGCTCCAATCTCGCGAAAGATCAATTTCTCGCCATGCTCAGCCATGAGTTGCGCACACCTCTTACGCCGGTGCTGGCCTCCGCGGTCGCGCTCGAGACTGAGCAGGGCCTGCCGGCGCATGTTCACGACTCATTGCAAATGATCCGCCGCAACGTGGAGTTGGAGGCCCGGCTGATCGATGATCTGCTTGATCTAACGCGCATTAGCAAAGGCAAGGTGCAACTCAATTTTGAGGTCCTTGATGCTCATACGTTGCTGCAAAATGCGCTCGAAATTTGTAAGGCGGAAATTGAACACAAGCACCTGCGACTTCGGCTCGATCTCGCCGCACAAAAGGTCCATTTGCGAGCAGACCCAGCCCGACTTCAGCAGATCTTTTGGAACCTGATAAACAACGCGGTGAAGTTTACCCCCAGAGACGGGCAAATTCGTATTTCCACGAGCAATGATCCTGGCGATCAGCTGCGTATTGAAGTGGCTGACACCGGCGTTGGGATTGAGCCTGAGTCGTTGCCGAAAATTTTCGATGCTTTTGAACAAGGGGGTGTAGCGCAACTGGGTGGATTGGGTCTCGGTCTTGCCATCAGCAAAACGCTTGTCGAAGCGCACAACGGAACAATCACGGCGGCAAGCGCTGGCCGGAATGAAGGCGCCAAGTTTACATTGATTTTTTCGACTTGCGAAAAGACAGCCACTCAGGAAGAGCCAGCAACTGTTTCACCCAGGACGGCACAACGTCAGGCGATGCGGATATTGCTCGTCGAGGACCACGAAGACACCAATCGATCGCTGACGAATTTGCTTCGCCGGCGCGGCTATCATGTGCAGTCGGCTCGTGATCTGCGATCTGCGCGCGATCTGAGTTCGAAGGAAGAGTTTGATGTCCTGATCAGCGATCTCGGCCTGCCCGATGGCAGCGGAACGGATCTAATGCAAACGCTGCGCTCCGAGCGACCAGTTTTCGGAATTGCTCTTACCGGTTACGGAATGGAAAATGATATCCGTAAAAGTCAGGAGGCCGGATTCAAACATCACCTTGTGAAACCGATCGACCTGAACAAACTCGACTCGCTCCTTCAAGAAAGCGCCGCTGCGTTGCCGGCCAAATAAACCGCTTCTCGTCACAGCTAGAGCAGCCCCGAAACGTTTTCGGGGTTGGTCACGAGCGGTTTGCTGTGTTTACTTCCGTAATTATACGGGCCTGTAGCTCAGCGGTTAGAGCAGGGGACTCATAATCCCTTGGTCCCAGGTTCGAATCCTGGCGGGCCCAAATTTCATCTTCGATTTGCGATTTGCGATTTGCGATTATCGATGTCGTGCAACGAGTCGCGCGTACCGGTTTAGCCGTTATCGGAATTACGACGCTAAGCGTGCTGATTCTGGCCGCGCGATGTGCGAATTATCGGGACGTTTTCGTCGCCGGGAATGTTTATTTTACCGACGCAGATTGTTACGCGCGCATGACGCGTGTGCGGATGTGCGAGAAAAAGCCGGGATTAATCGTGCGCCATCACGATTTCGAAAATTTTCCTCAGGGAACGACTCCACATACGACGGCGCCCTTTGATTACCTGATCGTCGGGCTGGCGGTGATGCTAAAACCCTTCACGGCACACGCAACCGATTTGGCGGGTGCGCTGATCTCGCCGCTGCTCGGCTTGTTTGGAGGCTGGTTTCTCTGGTGGTGGTCGCGGCGAATGACCCTCCGGTATCGCTGGACAATGCTCGTGCTTTACGCAATCAGCCCTGTCCTCGTGCACGGGACCAAGCTGGGGCGACCAGATCATCAGTCATTAGTAATGTTACTCGTTACGGTCGCGATTTGCTCGGAATGGGCTCTGCAATTCCAACGATCAACAAAATGGAGCATCGTGAGCGGGGTGGCCTGGAGCTTCGCGCTTTGGGTCTCACTTTATGAGCCGCTGATTTTATTGGCGTTTGTCGCTGGTTGCGCCGCCTTGCGATACCGGGAATTTTTTTTGGCACAGCATCGCCGCATAGGCTGGATCCTATTCCTGATAATTCTGGCGGTCGCGTTTCTCATTGAGCGACGCCTCCCGGAATTGCGGCCATTTTATTCCGGCCCGACCTTTGAAAACTGGTCGCGTACTGTCGGCGAGCTGGTCTCAGTTTCGCCGCTGCATCCGATTTGGTTTCAATGGGCTGGCTGGCTGTTGATCGCCGCGCCCGTTCTCATTTGGTTTGCACTTCGTCGCAAAAGTCCGCTGCCAATCTTCGTGATTGTTTTGCTTGCGGCGACCTATGTCCTGACGATTTGGCAGGCACGCTGGGCTTATTTTTTTCTGTCGATTTTCGCGCTCGCGCTGCCAAGTTTGCTCGAGCCGTTCAAGTCGCGCGTGCTCGCGTGGTCGATTTTCATCGTATCGCTCTTCCCGATTTTGCACGATTGGGACACGCGACTTTGGCCGAACGAATCGGATTACGTGCGCAGGGTCCAACAGCGGAACGAATCGGTGCAGTTGCACGAGCTTGCGCTGGATATGCAATCGTTCGAGCGGCGTCCGTTTTTGGCGCAATGGTGGCTTTCTCCAGAGATCGCTTATTGGTCGGGTCAGCCGGGTGTAGCTGGAAGCTCGCACGAGAGTATGAATGGCGTTGCGGAGAGCGCACGGTTCTTTGTCAGTGAAGATTGGGAGACGGCTCGCAAAATCTTGGAGGATCACAAAGTGGCCTGGGTGATCGTGTACGATTCCGAGCGCGCGGCCGAGAATTCCGCCGAGATTCTGGGCCTGGCGATGCCTCAACACCCAATTTGCATCGTGCTGGACAGAACGCCCTCCCGAGTGCCGCGGTTCCTGGTGTTTGCAGCGCAGAACGGAGCCGGCAAGCTCTACCGAGTCGTTGAACAATAAAAGCTCGCTGTCGCTATGGGAATCCGTTGACAGCGTTGGGAAGCGTCCCAATAATAACGAATGCTGAGAAAATTCATCCCGCAAAGACCGATGTCGCCGATCGCAGAAGAATCGTCGAACTCGGACGCGGATGAAAATAACCATGTTGCTAACCGCGACGAATCAAGAACATCACCACCATTAACTAGTTATCAAAAAATTATGGCTGAACATTCTGGCAAGGATGTCCTCTCGAGCGACGTCGAGATCAAGGGCTCAATCAAGTTTCAAAAAGAACTTCTCATCGACGGCAAGGTCGAAGGCGAAATCAACTCAGACGGCGTTTTAACGATTGGTGAGAACGCGGACATTCGCGGAGAAATCAAAACCAAATCGATTACCGTGTTCGGCAAAGTGCATGGGAATATCACGGTCGCCGAGCGCTGCGAATTGAAATCGAAATGTACGTTGCAGGGAGACTTGAAAGCGGCGCGTCTCGTGATTGAAGACGGAGCAACGTTTATCGGCAAATCGGAAGTCACCAGCGGCACGCTCCCTGCAAAGTCGACGTCGGTGCGCCCCGAAGTTGTGCGGCATGATGAGCCGATCAAGGCGGCCTTTGGAGGACGCGCATAAAGAAAAGATCGTCCCTTAGCACCCAGTGGCCAATCCGTTGCCTGCCAAGCTCAATGTGGAATGTCCGCATTGCGGCTTTAAGCAGATGGAATATGCGGCCGCTAAAAGCTCGATCTGCCGCCAGTGCGGCCGTTACTTTTCTCCGTTTGTGCCGAAACGCGGCTTGCAGCTGCACGTAAAAGAAGAAACGGCCACTCCAGAGAATTCCTCTATCCGCCAAAAATTCGAGGCCTTATGGAGACGGCAACACAGTTCCCTTATCGAGTGTTTCGAATGCAAGCGAAAACAGCAGGTCAGCGGTGCAGCCTCATCGACAATCTGCCCGGAGTGCAGCGCGCACATTGACCTTCGCGATTACAAAATCAACAGTGGTTTCAGCCGAACAATTCGAACATGGGGCGACGTGCATCTGACGTCTAAAGGAGATTTAAGCAGTAGCAGTGTGACCTGCAGATCGGCGTTAATTGAAGGCAGGCTGCGCGGCAATCTGCATTGTTATGGCACCGCGACGATTAATTTTTCAGGAAGAATTCCCGGTCGTCTTACTGCCGGACATGTAATTGTCGAGCGTAAGGCTGATATTCATTGCTTCCGCCGAGTCCGGGCCGGAAGCATCGAAATCAAGGGAAAGATGTCGGGTGAAATCATTGCTCAAACGATGGTTACTATTCATAAGAGGGGCTCACTCGAAGGCGATGTTACTGCCAAGGCGATCACAGTCGAGAAAGGCGGAATGTTTTCCGGCCAACTCGTCATCGGCCAGGCCAATCTCACTCAGGGGGAATTATTGCCAGAACGAAAAGCAGCGGCCACGAGTGCGCCGGGCCCTGAAGTTTCTGTAGCCGCGCCGCAGCCGTTGCCGGCGACTTAGTTTTTTCTCGATGCAAAGACTGCATCCACGCAGTCCGTACGAAAAACTTGGCGGATACGTGCATCTGCCTCGTTTGATCGATAAAGCCAGACTGCACCGCAAAGGACTGCTGAATGGTTACAATTATAAAACGGTCGGTTTCGACAAGCATTTGCTGGCATTTCTAAAACTCGACGGCGATGGTTTTGAAGAGGTGGCTAACAAGCTGGATACCGATGGCGCAATTCTAAAATGGGTGCAGGAAAACGGAGCGAGACATTCCCCCGAAGCAATTGAACAGTGGAACCAAGCGATGATTTCTCGCTACCCGGACACGGCTGCAAAAAAAGCGCGCTTTCTCCATTTTCTCAAAGAGGTGGGAGGCGAAGGGCGCAAGGATATTCGGACTTACTTCGATCTGATCGAGTTCGACGAAGGACGGCTGAAATAGCGGCATCGCCGCCACCTCTGCCGCGGCGCGCCCAGCGGTCGCGCCCTACCACTTTCAGTGCGCGAGATCTTTAAAGATTCTATCGGCTTCTTCCAGCGTTTCTTTGCTTCCGATATCGAGCCATTTGCCTTTGATCTGGAACGTCTTCACCGGTTTGCGCGTGTAAAGCCATTGCACAAACCGGCCTGGTTGATCTGGATTATTCCCAGCAGCGAGATAGGTCGTTAAAAGGGAGAGCACTCCGGGCGAGTAGTAATAAAGAGCGATCGCGGCCAGCGTTCCGCGAGGCTTTTCCGGCTTTTCCTCAAAGTGCGTGATAATGCCCTCAGTATCGATCGCAATGTTACCGTATTTTTTTATCGCTTCGGCATCGCCGATGTCGTAAACGGCAATGGTTGCTTCAGTCCCTTTTGCGTTGGCGACAAAGCTAGCGAGCGATCCACTAAACAGGTTATCGCCCGCAACGATGAGCAGATCGCTCAGGCTCAGATTCTCCCTGCTAACGACGAAATTGATATCCCCAATTGCGCCCAGCTTGTCTTCGTCGCTTTTGGAGCCGTCGTTGATGATTTTGAACTTGAATTTCGGTTGTCGATCTTGATAGCGCTCGCTCCACGTTTGGAAGTCGGACGCGAACTTGTCATTCGTCACGATGTAAATCGTTTCCAATTCGGGAACATCCACGAGATTGTCCACGACCCATTCGATGATCGGTTTGCCACCAACCGTGAGGAGCGGCTTGGCTTTATCGCGCGTCAGCGGATAGAGGCGCGTTGCATAGCCAGCAGCGAGAATCAGTGCGTTCATGAGATGAAAAAAGAACTATGAGCAGCAAAGACGGCTGGTCGCGTGCCTTTTTAGTTTACTTACTTCGGTTTAACCGCTGCTCCACGCAAAATTGCATTCTGGAGATGCTTCTGGATCGCCGTTATGCGGTGCGAATCGGTGATTTTAGCGTGCGTGCCGCGGTCCATGACATACAGCGTATCAATCGCTGCGCCATCCTGCGTGTTAATGCGAGAAAGCGCGATCGAAACATTCTCACGATCAAGACAGGTTAGAATATCGTAAAGCAACCCGAGCCGGTCGGGAGCCTGGATCTCGATCAGTGTATAAATCGGATGTGTTTTGTTATCCATGGCAATGCGTGTCGGAAATTCGATGGCTGGTGCGGAACGCTTGCGGCTCTGACGCTTCGCCTTTTCGATGACCGGAAGGAAATCGAATCTTTCGTCCTCCAGCGCGCAGCGCAAAGTTTGTTCGACCAGCTCAAAATCACGCGGGTCGGTGACAGCATGTGCTTTCGTGTCGCACACCCGAAAAACGCCGAGAACAGTGTTGTCGGCGCGGGGGAAAAGATCAGCATTCAAGATATTGATTGGCACGACTGAAAAGGATCCGGCAATTTTGGCCAGCATCTGCTCGCGCTCCCATGTGTAAAAGCTGACAACACTGTGTCCTTGCTCCGGAAGCGCCTTCCATGCGACCGCCGGCGTCAGTGGACGCTCTCCCCAGCTGGAGATGTTCTCGAGAAACGAGCGGAACAGTTTCAAATGCTCGACAATTTCGGGCACATCGCTGGCGCGAAAATAATTGTCCGGCATGAGCTCAAAGTGCGCATCAATCTCATCGCCGTAATCGGGCGAAAGATTTTTCGCCACGGAGGTCTGCAGGCTCTCACGCTCGATTGTTGTTTGTTCGTAATAAGACTTCTGGTCCGCCAGATAACGAGTAGTCTCGTGAAACAATTGCCAGACAAGCGATTCCTTCCAATCCGACCATGCCTCTGCGCTGGTGCCTTGGCCGTCAGCCAGGGTAAGCAGCATTAACGCGTTTAGATTCTTTTGGTGCTTCACGATGTTGGCCAACTCCGCTACTGTCGCGGGGTCATCAAGGTTTCTCTGCTGCGCGATCTTGGAGAGCGTGAGATGATGATCGACCAGCAGGATGAGCGACTTGCGCTGCTCGGAAGATAATTGCAAACGGGTGGCGACGCGTTGGGCAAATAGTGCGCTTGCTTCAGAGTGTGGCCGCGCCCCGACGGCCTTGCCGGTGTCGTGCAAAAGCAGTGCGAGGTAGAGAACAAATGGATCCTCCAATCGCTCAAAAATATTGCGATAAGCGATCAGCTTCGGATCATCGGTCGCGACCAGCGCCTCCAGCTTGTCGATGCAGACCAGCGTGTGTTCGTCGGCCGTATAACGATGCAGAAACTCATGTTGCACGAGACAGGTCAGCTGGCCGAATTCCGGAATATATCGGCCAAGAAAATCGACCCGATGCATCATTCGAAGAATACGGCCAACTTCGCCTTTCCGGGACAATATCGTTTTAAATATATCGCGGGGACCTCGTGCATATTGAAATGTCCGAGTCACCTGGCCAAGGCTTCGACTCAACAGGTCTGCCAATTCCGGACTTAGATCCAAGCCGTGCTCTTGCGCGAGTCGAAACGCGTCCATCATCTGCTCGGGGTCTTCGCGAAAAAGATCGCGTAGAGCCGGGTGCAGTTGCTTATTGCGGCAAAAAAAAGAATCTCCGATTGGCGTCTTTTCTGGCCGCAGTAATGGAAGAAAGCTGAAAAGAGAACGGGTCTTGCTTGTTACATATCCGCTGGCGAATTGCGCTGTAATTCGCTCCGTTACACGGAAGATATTTCGCGTGTGCTCGTAATAGTCGCGCATGAGAGCCTCACTGCGCAGCTGGCCGTTTCGAGGAGAATAATTGAGGCGTTTTGCGATTTGTTCCTGCAGGTTGACGTGCAAAATGTCGGTCGCGCGCCCGGTCGCATAGTGCAAATCGGTGCGCAACCGCAGAAGAAAATCATAGGCTGTCTCGATTCGCCGTTGGTCGGTTTCGCTCAGCCAATCTTTGCCGACGAGTTGATTGGTGCTCAGTGCGCCTTCTTTGAAATACGTCATCCAAAGCAAATTTTGATAATCGCGGAGTCCGCCACACCCACTCTTCACATGCGGCTCCTGCAAGTACACGCTCTCGCCAAATTTCTTGTGCCGCGTGAGCTGATCTTGCATCCGCATCTCGACATATTCTCGTTCGTGTCCTTCCACACACCTTAGACGAAATTGCTCGCGGAATTCCCGCGCCAGCTCTGCATCGCCGGCGAGGAACCGGGACTCCAGCATGGCGGTTTTCGTGAGCATGTCGCGATTGGCCTGCGCAATCGCTTCTTTGATAGAACGCGTGGAGTGTCCGACCCTGAAGCCACTATCCCAGAGAAGATAAAGGACTTGCTGCACCATTTCCTCCAGGTGCGGTGAAATCTTTCTGGCGCCCTGGTCGTGCAAAAGCATGACATCGATATCGCTAAATGGATTGAGCTCGCCTCGGCCGTATCCGCCCAGAGCAATCAGGGCGAGGGGAGTCCGGGCCGCCTCGTTTCCGCGAGCGGCAGTCGCAGCCGCACCGAATACGTATTGCAACAAGACATCGACAAGCTCAGCCCGCCGACCACAGATTTCGCGACCGCCCCCGCCGGCTTGGTGTTTCAGACGCAACCGATGTTCTTCAACCTTGAGAAATTTTTTGTAGAGCGGAAGGACCTCTGTCGGGCGTCTTGCACCCGTAGGGGCGAGCTGATTGGCCGCGTGCGCCAGGACTTGCTCGAGATGCCGGGATGTTGCCATTTGGATTTTAGATTGCGGATCGGCCCAGAGCCTTAGGGCTCAATCTAAATTCAAAAATTCAAAATCCAAAACTTGTCCCGAGTGAAGTCGAACGGATCTCTCAGATCTCGATCGCGTAACGCTTCATCTTGTTGTAGAGGGTGGGACGCTGGATGCCGAGAAGTTCCGCTGCCTTCTTCTTATTGCCGTGACATTCGGCGAGCACGCGAAGAATCGTGTCTCGCTCGACTTCATCAAGACTCTGTACACCCATTCGCGGCGGAGCGCCGCGCTCGGCTTGCTCTGAAAGCTTTCGGAGTTGGACTTCAGTGGGAAGCTCCTTCCCGCCGATTACGCCCTGTTGCGCCAGGACCACCGCGTACTCGATCGCATTCTGCAATTCCCGAACATTTCCCGGCCAGGCATAGTCGAGTAACTTTTGAAACGCGTCTGGCGCAATGTCCGGTTCGGGCTTCCCGAGTTGTTGAGAAAACTGTTTCAGAAACATGGCGATCAGGGGCGGAATGTCCTGCTTTCGTTCCCGGAGCGGAGGCACCTCAACTTGAAAGGTGTTTAGCCGATAGTACAAATCGGAGCGCAGCCGGTTCTCTGAGAGCGCCTGCGCAATCGGCCGGTTGGTTGAGGCGATCACCCGAAAGTCTGCTTTCATGGTCTGCGTGCTGCCGAGAGGCCGATACTCGCGCTCCTGCAGCACGCGCAAAAAACGCGTCTGTAGATCCGTCGGCATGTCGGAGATCTCATCGAGAAAAAGCGTGCCGCCATTGGCCGCTGCGATCATTCCTGGAAAATCGTTCATCGCGCCCGTAAACGCCCCTTTCACGTAACCAAAAAGTTCCCCCTCTATCATCGTTTGGGGAAATGCGGCACAATTCAGCTTCACCATTTCTTTTCCCGCGCGACGGCTCCGGGCGTGAATCACGTTTGCGATGACTTCCTTGCCTACGCCGCTCTCGCCCACGATGAGCACGTTTGCTTCGGAAGGCGCCATCGCAGTGATCAATTCGTCGATCTCCTGCATCGGCTTGCTTTTGAAAATCGGTGTGAGCCGTGTCTCGGCGATCTCCAGACGCTTT
>QHOD01000037.1 GCA_003218615.1 Verrucomicrobiota bacterium | reverse complement strand
GCCCAGCAGCACCAGCATACCAGCTTTGTATTTCGGCGGGCCGTGACCCGTTTTTGGATCTGTCGGGAACCATCCGGGGAATGCCGTGGCCAGGCGCGTGAGCTGCTCGTGTTCGATGAAAGCTTTGGACTCGCTCAACATCTCCTTGCGTTCCGGAGCGTTCATCCATCCTTCAAGGTGCGAGGCGGAATCGAAGCGCATGATGGTCGTCCAAAATCCTCCCTTCTCGTCCGGCGGCTGGAGGAACGTGCCTTTGTAACCAGGATATTTGGCCTGGGCGGATTGCATGCGCGCCGCCCACTCCCGATAGGTGTCCTCCTTGCCGGATTTGATCTTGGAAAAAATCACCTCGGTGACATCACTGGCGGGACGATCTCCGCTCTCTCCGGTTTGCACGACTTCACCGAAGTTGCCGCCTTCAAAAAGCGGAACCCCTTCGGCGATGATTTCCACCCGTTCCTTGGATTTCTGCCAGACAACGAGGTCCTCGTTGGATCGAAAATTCAGGATGATTGTCCATTCGTTGCTGTCGGGTCGCGTTGGCGGAATGATGTCGCTGCCGACGAAGCCGGGAAATTTTCCGATGACAAGATCGCTGTGTGCCTTCCAGGCGGTGAATTCGGCGTCCATTCCGGGACGAAGCTTGACGGTGGCGATTAAGACGGCTGCGGCATCCATTTATTTAGCTTCGGCTAGTTGCGCGAAGATGCGGTCGGCGCTGAACGGCAGGCTGTCGAACCGGATGCCGGTGGCGTCGGCGAGGGCGTTGCCGAGGGCCGGGGCAACCGGAATGATCGGTGTCTCGCCGGCGGATTTCGCGCCGAGTGGGCCGTAGGCATCGTAGGTGTCGGCAAAGAAAATCTCGGTGCGGGGAATATCGGCGAAGGCAGAGATGCGGTAGTTGCGGAAGGTCGGATTGATCATTTTTCCTTGGTCGTCGAAGACCATGCGCTCGAACAAACTGCTGCCGATGCCCTGCGCAACCGCCCCCTCGATCTGCCCGCGGCACTGCATGGGGTTGAGGATCGTTCCGGCGTCTGCGGCGTGGACGCTTTGCAGGATGCGAATTTCTCCGGTGATCCGATTCACGGCGATACGAAAGCCATGCACGTTGAAGCAGGTGGTGCGCGGCGACCCGTAAGCTTTGCGCATCACGCTTAGCCGATGCCGCGCGTCGGGCACGGACTCGAACAGCTCGGACAGCGGGATGTTCCGCGAGCCGCATTCCACCGCGCCATCCATCAGCCGGCATTGCGGGAGCGGAGTGGAGGTGAACTCGCTGGCGATCTTGAGCACATTGTCGCGTAGATTTTCGGCGGCGAGGCTCACGGATTTGCAGGACACGCTGGTGCCGACGCTGGAAAAGGTGCCCGTATCGTAAGCCGTCTTGTCCGTGTCCGCGATGACGATTTCAATGCGACTGGCGGTGGCATTTAGAATGGATGCGGCCACCTGCCGCATGGACGTGATCGTACCATTGCCCATCTCCGTGACGCCGTTGGTAAGATAATACGTGCCGTCGGCGCGCAGGTTGATATGGGCCTCGGAGCGCTGTTCCGTAGGCGGGATGCAATCGTGCATGTGGATGGCGTGGCCTTTGCCTTCGAGCCATTCATCGCCTTCCGGCTTCGGCTCACCCCTTCCGCTGGCCAGCGCCTTTTCGAGAAAATTCATACACTGATCGAGGCCGTAACTTCCCATCTCCGCATCGGAAGGCCCCTCCCAGATGCTGTGCACGGCGTCGCCGGGGACGACGACGTTTTTGCGTTGGAATTCCATGTGGTCCATGCCGAGTTTGCGGGCGACCTCGGCCATGGCGGACTCCACGGCGAAGACGGTCTGCGACGATCCGTACCCGCGGAAAGCCCCCGAGGGTGGGATGTTGGTGTAAACGGCGTAGCCGAGACCCTTCATGTTCGGACAGCGGTAGATCTGGAGCGACTGGCTAAGGGAGGCAGCCAGGGTCTCGCCGCCATGATTGCCGTAGGCGCCGGTGGCGGAAACCACGCGGAGTTGAATCGCCGTGAGCGTGCCATCCTTCTTCGCGCCCACCTTGATGTTCGTCTTCATGGGATGCCGCGAAACGCCGGCAATGAATTCCTCTTCGCGGGTGAATTCCCATTTCACCGGGCGGCCCGTTTTCAGCATCGCAAGCACGCACAGCTCTTCGCAAAGCATCTCCTGCTTGCCGCCAAATCCCCCACCGACCCGCTCCGAGTAAACATGCACCTGCGGGAGAGGGATGCCGAAGAGGTAGGCCAGTTTGGCTTTGGCCTGGAAGGGCGCCTGCGAGCTTGAGCGGACGTGGATTCGTCCGTCCTCGCTCTGCGAAGCGATCGCAATGTGGGTTTCGAGATGCGCGTGGGAAACCTTGTTGCTGTAGTACGTGTTCTCTACGACGACGTCGGCCTCGGCAAAGCCCTGCTCCGCGTTTCCGTATTCGCTCTCGATCTGGAGAAAAATATTCCGCCCCGCCTGCTGGATGCGGGAAGAGAATTCCTTGTGGTGCAAAATCGGCGCGCCCGGAGCCATCGCTTCCTCCGGGTCGAACACCGCCGGCAGAATTTCGTAGTCCACCTCGATGAGCCGGCAGGCTTCCTCCGCGATTCCCTCGGTTTCCGCCGCCACCGCAGCCACGCGCTGGCCGACGAAACGGGCGACGTTGTCGAGAATATAGGTGTCGTCCGGATCAACCCGATAATCGTCATGCAAGGCCGAGCTGTACGGACGCCGCGGCACGTCCTCCCAGGTAAACACCCCGTGAACACCTGGCAGGGCGCGGGCCTTCTCCGTGCGGATCGCGACAATGTTCGCATGGGCGTGCGGTGAGCGCAGGACCTTGAGATGGAGCATTCCCTCCATCTTTACGTCGGCGGTGTAGCGAGCGGTGCCGGTGACGATGGAATGGGCCAGCGGATTTTGCAGGCTGGCGCCGCAGGCGTGGCCGGCGCGGTCTTCCTCGACGTGACCGACACCGTGCAGCGCGTCTTCGATGGCGTGATAGCCGGTGCAGCGGCAGAGATTACCCTTGAGCCGGAAGGGGAGATCTTTTTTCTGCTCATCGGAAAGGCTGGCGGAGGTCATGATCATCCCCGCCGCACAGAAGCCGCACTGAAAAGCCTGCGCGTCGAGAAATGCCTGCTGCATTGGATGCAACTCTCCGTTTTTGCTTAAACCCTCGATGGTTGTTACTTCGCGGTCAGCCGCGCGGTACGCAGGAACCAGACAGCTGTGTACGGGTTTGCCGTCGAGCCACACGGTACATGCTCCGCAATCGCCGGCATCGCAGCCTTTTTTGACACCAAACCAACCGAGATCGCGAACGAAAGTTCTCAAACATTGTCCCGGACGAGGCTCAGCACTGAAAGACTTTCCGTTGATTTTGTAATTCATACAGATTCTCCGTTCAGGCTGAAAGTTCCTCGCGAATTTGTTCGGCGAAATAGTATGCGAGATGCCGACGATGAGCCGGCGAGCCATGCGTATCGTCGAGGTAAAGATCGAAGGGCACAGCTTTATCGATGGCGTCTTTCACCTCTTTCGAGGAAGGAACGCTTTTGAAACGGAGTTGCACGGGTCGGAGAGTGGCGGCAGTGATGGTGAGGAGAAACGTGCCTTGCTCCGGACACCGCGTGCCGATCAGCAGGACTTCGGAGCGGCCAAGATGCGTCAGAGTGAAGCGTCGAAAGGCAAAGTTCTTTTTCAGCGCGGTTGCTGGCAGATGAATGCTGCGCAGGAGTTCTCCGGGCGCGAGAACATTGGCATGGTTGCCGGTAACAAATTCAATCATGGGCACTTCGCGGGGCTTTCCGCTGCGCGGCCAAAGCGTGCAAACGCCTTCCAGCGCTGTAGTGAGGGAAATCATCGGGCCTGCCGGGAGCGACATGCAGATATTCCCGCCTACGGTGGCTTCATTCCAGATCTTGAAAGATGCAAGGAAAGAGCGACAACACATGCGGAAAAGAGGCGCCGCCGTCCAATCCGATGGCGCTTTTTCTACGAACTGATCGAGTTCGACAACCCTGCAAGTAGCAGCAATCTCTAATCCATCCTTCGAAGCTTTGAGAGAGGGCCACTTGAGCGTCTCAAGATCAATGAGTGTGTGGGTGTTTATCTGCGGTTCCGAAAAGAGCCATGTTCCGCCGGCGAGCCATGCAAAACCATTTTCCCATTTCGTGACTGCATCGGCACTGGCCGGACGCCGAACCTCGGTGATTGTGTTTAAGTCCATCGATTTAAGGGGGCAAGGAAATCACGTTTGTTTGCGAAGAGTCAAGCATCGTATTTACTTTTTAGCTTCCACTCGCCATGTCGAAACGTGGAACGCTTATGCGTTTTGAGTACGGTGGATAATCAGAAAAGAATCGTGACTTGCACCGTCGTCGCCCATGCACCGTCGAGATCGGGACTGGCTCCGGGCGTCGGGATGTAGCTGATCGCGGGTTCCAAATACGTGCCAGCAATTAGATGAGCCTGATAGTAGCCTTGAAACATCAATTCGCTGGAGCGTTGGAAAACATTTGGATTGAGCCACGCCCAGGACATGCCGCATCCCATTGAATCTTTCGGGCGGCTTGGTACCAGACCAAATGCCGTCAGTCCCATCCCGAAATAGTGATTCACCGGACGGGTTTCGGAATCATTGGTGCCGAACTGGAAGAACGTAGAGATCCCCGAGCTGTCCTTGTCAGGATGCCGGTACCATAGCCGTTGCGAGCCAAAAAGATAAAACCCCGAGGTGCCATTTTCCGAAATACCGTTCCGACCATTGAGCCGCCCCGTCTGGTGCCAAAAGCCTGCGCCGATTTTGCCGGGAAGATCGTTTTCTCCGAGCCGCCACGAAAAGCCGGTTTCCGCGATGTTGAAATAATAGCCGTTAAAATGCGGACCCGTTGTTCCAGTCTGTATGCCTCTGGCGACGTTGCCATCGTAAAAACCGTAGTTCAAATACCACCACTTTACCGGTGCAAGGGTCAGGGTCACTCCGCATGCCGAATTATAATAGCTTGGCATGGTCCCGAATAGGGTAGGGTTTTTGAAGACTGGCGTGTATAGAAGACCGCTCACCGCCGGAATGAAAAGCCTCTGCTCGGCGAGTGGGACCGGCCGGAGCACGTTGCCAAAGTCAGCGCTCGGCAAGGATTTGCCAAGACGAACAATGAATTTTCCATCGAACAACTCCTGTCGAATCCAGAGCTGGTAAAGCTCCGAGCGATCGAGCGGTTCGGCTCCCGGCAAACCATTATAGCCTTGAATACTCCCCGCCTGCTCGTTTGTTCGCTGCCCATCGAATCGTAGAAACTCTGCGCCAAACAGTGCGCCTTTCCACCAGCCAGTGAGCTTTTCCATGTCTACTAACAGGTCAGCAATGAACAGGCTGTCCCAGCTTACCTTGCCCGGTTCTGCACCGCCCGACATGAGCCAGTTGGTGTTGCCAATCCAAAGCCCGCCGATACGAACGCCGTGGTCGTCCTTGATGCCGGCAAGATCCAGAAGGTATTTCTCCAATTCGGCCGTTCCAGTGGTAGCATTTATGGCACCGGGGTTTCCGCCGATGCCAATAGGTTGCAAACTTTCCTGCGCCGGAGTCGCAGCCGGTTCTGTTTCTGTAGCGTGTGTTGTGGAAACCACTAGAGCAGGTGCCAGGAAAAAAATAAGCAGGAGATTTTTCCCAACGTTACGAAAACGAAAGCGCACTACTTGCGTTTCTAATTTTAAAGATAATGCAAAAGCGAGCTAAAACAGCGGTGGACAGCGGGAGTCGAACCCCTGGGAGCAATTCAACCCCTGATCCAAACCGCCGCCGGTTTTCGCAACCGCAAAGATGTGAAGAAATATCTATTCTGTGCGGACTAGCTGATTTCGACCACGCGTTCCTGTTCGTCCCAGCGGCGACGGGACACGCATTTCTTCGCTCTTAGCTACTGCTTCTCGCCCGCAGCGTCCAATACCGCTTGAGTGTCTGTGACCCAGACAAGCTTCTGCTTCTTGAAATTCTCGAGAACACGACGCAATGCTTCGGCGCCGTCGGGAGTTCCGACCACAAAAGGATGGATTCCGATCGCAACGACAGTGGCGTCACGATCGGGATGAGTCTCAGCCTCACGGGCAAGTTCGGTTACATAATCGATCCACAGCCGCTCCATGTCATTTGGTTCTTTGAAGCGCGACAGGTATTGCCCCATGTCAACTGTGACTGCCGGATAGGGAATCAGCACCAGCGGTCCTGACTTTGTCGTAAGCCGAGATAGGACATCGGAGTCCATGCCGTCGAGCGAATAGGTGATGCCTTCGGCTGTAGTAGCGCTGAATGTGTCGGCATTCGGGTATACGCTTGGGCTTGACCATCCACGCGATTTGACGCCCGTGTCCTTTTCAATCAGATCGAGTGTCCGGCGAATGTAAGCTTCTTGTGCGTCGAGCCCAGCTTTGAGCGGTAGAAGTTCGGTCGAGTTATTAATGCCGTGCGCAATGATGGGCGCCTTTGGCACGAGTGAACGAAACTGCTTCCAGATATCGGGATGGTCCTCCGGAAAAAGCGCGTTCAATGCAATGCTCAACGGCACGCCTTGCTGGTTGAAAAGCCTAGCAACCCGAGGAATACCCCACTCGACCGCATATTGACGAAACGACTCGTCAACAACATCCGGATCGCGCGAAACCATGTCGGGTCGAAAATTAGGGCCGTGCCCGAAGCCCCACACCTCAACATACAGAACGAAGCAAACGGCAACCTTCTTTCCGCCTGGCCACTCTTTTACATGAATCGTTTCTCGCGGCAGCCCTGTTATCCAGTCCTTTGTATCTTCACTGACTGCTGCGGCCGCTGAAACAAGCAGGGCGATAAGTGCGAGGATGTTGGTCGCTGAGTTGAATCGAATGTGCACCATTTGGCATTTGTAGTTTCGAAGACGATGCAAAAGCGAGCTAAAAGATACACTACAAGTCTCAATCCTCTTGCTGATTGAAAAGCACACCTGCCGGGTTGCAATTCGGAATCTCAAATTTACAATCCGAAATTCCTTGGCGGGGGTGGTGGCAGCAAATCAAATTTTTAGCGTTGGCCAAAAGCGACGCGCCGGATCTAAGCGAATTCATTCGCAAACATGAGGAATTGCGTCTTCGCGTCGCGGTAAGCGATGCAGGTGTCACGGGCGACTTGAATACACTCGCGGATTACGTGCACTGGGCCCCGCACTCAACCGAACACGAAAAATGGTGAAGCGGTTCGCTTAATGACGTGATAAATGCGTTACACGGGCTTGTTCATTGCGAGCTTCGGCTCCAGTTATTGCAAATCCAATTGCGGGATTGAACGGCGGATTCCGCTGACGAAATCCAGCTGATGAGTTGCACTCCGCAATCTAAAATTCTAATATCTGAGCGGCGCGTTACGGCTTCAGCCACCGCGCAAACCAGTCGACGACCTTCGAGAAGGTCTTCGGCGAGACCAGGTGCTTGTCGGTGTCTTCAAACTGATACTCGAAACGATCCGACGCATGGTCTTTCGCATAGGTCTCCTTCGCGATCGCGATGCAGAGCTCCACGCTGGGCTTGGGGGTGAGGCCATCGCGGCCGCCGTTGCTGATGAACAGCGGCCGGGGCGCGATCAGCTTGATCAATGCAGGGCCGTCAAATTCGCCATAGATGCCTGGCACCACGCGATCGTAAAATTTCGCCACGAAAGCCGAGGTCGGATTGTTGATCCCTTCCTGCTTCACCACTTTGTCGAAGGCCTTCTGGAACGAGTTCACGCGGCGCATCCACAGGTTGTTGTCGAGTTCCCACTTGAAGCCCTGCATCGCGATGAGCGGCGCAGCCACCTTGATGCGCGGGTCGATCGCCGTGGTCATGTAGGTTTCGATACCGCCTTTGGAAACTCCCGTCATGCCGATGCGCGAGGCATCCACATCGGGGCGGTTCTCGAGATAATCCAAAAGTCGCAGGTCGTCCCACACCGTATCGTAGTACAGCGGATGCTCGCCCGAGCCGTAATAGGCCGCGGCGATCTTGTCGCAATACTCAAAGGTCGTCTTGCCGTAGCTGATGCGCTCGCCGAAGTACCGGCCGTCGATCGCCACCGCGATGAAGCCCCGCTTCGCCAGCATCGAGAGCAGATCGACATACATGTCTTTGCTCTCCTCCGTGCCATGGGCCACGATCACCACCGGCCGGCGCTGGTCTCCCGCCAGCTTGTAGATAAGCCCGGGAACCCGCGTGCCCTCTTGCGTCGCGTAGGTGAAGTGATACTTCAGCACGTCATCCGCATGCGGCAACTGCTCCACCTCGGGATTCAACGGCACCTTGGGACGATTGATGATTTTGAAAAGATCAGACGCCGGATCAGCGCGAACTGCGTTTGAGAAAATCAGGGAGGAAAAGGCAACCAATAGGGTGAGAATTTTCATAGAAAGAATGCGACCGAATGCGTGCGCAGCCTATGAAGAGACCCTGCTTTCGGAAAGCCTTTTGTTCGTGAGCCCTCGCGGTGCCGTTAATTTCCGGAGAAATTTATTTGCCGGCAAATGGTACGGCATTCCGGGAAACCTCCGCGATTTGTCGTGACCTCCTCCGACACCCTGCGGCATCCTTTCGCCCCCAACAGAGGCTCGCAACCCGTCTCTGGTTGACTACAACCCGTCTGTCGGTAAACCTCCTTTTTGATCCCAAAACCATCCAAGAAAACCTAAGGAACCATATGAAACTCATCGCGATTATCCTGGCCCTCGGCCTTCTCTCCACCCTCCATTCTGCCACGGGCGACGAGCCATCGCCGCTCCTGCAGGTCAAGACGCTCAAGCTCGACTCGGCCTTGAAGATCGCGCAGGAAGCCGTGAAGCAAAGCCACGCCAACGGCGCCACCAATGTCGGCGTCTGTATCGTTGACTACGCCGGCCGCGTCCTCGTCCTCCTTCGCGACGACAACGCCACTGAGCACACCGTCCTCGGTTCCGAGCAAAAAGCTTGGACCGCCGCCAACTACCACGACTCCACCCGCCGTCTTCTCGACCGCATCAAGAAAGCCGACGGCGACGACGACCAACTCGTCTACAATGCCAAGTCCCTCTTCCTCTGGGGCGGCGTGCCCATCATGGACGGCAAGGACATGGTCGGCGCCATCGGCATCTGCGGCAATCCTACCGGCTACATGGACGACGCCGTCGCCACCGCCGCTAGCGTCACGCTGGCCAACTTGCTAAAGGAGTCGCAACCGGCGAAATAATTTCCCCCGAGCACCGATGCGGCATAGTGAAACGGGGTCTTAGCTCAGTTGATAGAGCGCCTCAATGGTATCGCTATCCGGGCCTTTCTTTTTCCGCCCGGCCAAGCTTTTATATGAATGGGTTCTCGCTGCGATCCGGTGACCCAGTCGTTTGTGTTTTCACTGACTGCTGGGCCCGCTGAAATAAGCAGGCCGATGAGCAGCAAAATGTTGGTCGTTGAGTTGAAGCGAAAGCGCACTATTTGCCATTTGTAATTTTAGAGATAACGCAAAAGCGAGCTAAAAGAGAAGGGCAACTGGACCTCTCACGTTGGCCGAAACGGAAGAAGAACCGGCGGCCGAAGAGATGATGTCACCCCGGAGTACGCGCCTGCGCTCGCGCCGGATGGAAACAGCAATGGCTGGACATGCCTGACCTATCGGCCGCCAGTCGCCCCGCGTGCAGTAAACACGCAGACAGGGGACGTGAATACCGATTGTCTTAGCGCTCAAAATTGACCGTAGATAGAACTCATTCGGCACCTCGCGAGCGAGCAAATAATTTTTCGAATACCTGATTGGCTTTGACGAGGTTTCAGCCGAAACTTGCAACGAAGTGACCTTTTGGATGTTTAATCGGCGGAGCAAACTATGAAACGATTCAAAAGCCTGGCGCTCTGTTTAACAGCAGTGTCTGCGGTTTGTGTTCATACTGTCGCTGGACAGACAAATGCGCCGGCTGTGCAAACAGATGCTCGTGTGCTAGGGAAGGCGAACGCGCCTGCCAGGGTAGTGCGTCCAACGGCGCCAGCCTTACATGGTATCGCTCGTGCGCCAGCAGGTCTTGGCGCACGAACAATCAACTCGGCCCCGGCGACAAACGGTCAATCGAGCATAAACCTGCGGCCGGGTTATTCGCCTTTCCAGCGGCCATTGAATCCTACCTTGGCAGCAATGAGCGCTCGCCAAACCGCGCGAACCTATGATGAGCAACCAATCACGCGCACGCCGGCGGGGAGCGACATCGCACAGAACGCAGTCCCGCCCATCACCAACCCTCAACGCATTGCCAGAGCTTACAATCTACAGCGGACCAGAAATATTTTAACCAGACGCGAACAGGCGCAGGGCAGCCCAAGAACAACAAACCCTCAGAGCGACGGGAAAGCGTTGCAACCAATTAGTGAGAATTTAACACCGCATGAAACGCTACAGAGTGGCGGAAGGCATGGTTGGCGCGCCAGGAATGATCGCCTGAGCTATTCCGATGCGCTCCGCTGTCACCGGCACGAGTGGCACAACCGAGATTGGTGGAGGCGGAATTGCACGACCATCGTTTTTGTTAACAGCGGATATTATTTTCTGGATGCGGGCTACTGGTATCCAGCCTGGGGTTATGATTCGCTAAGCAACTATTACGATTACGATGGCCCGATTTACACGTACGGTAATCTGCTGCCCGATGAGGTGATCGCCAATGTGCAAGTGGCGCTTCAAGACGCCGGGTTTTACTTTGGCGCGATCACAGGATCGCTGAACGTTGAGACGCGAGCCGCTCTTGCGAATTTCCAGCGCGAGTACGGCTTGCCGATTACAGGCGCAATCGATCAACCGACTATCGAAACGCTCGGGTTGTACTAGAAGACGTCTTGCAAATTCTGCAGCCGCCTTCGCTCTGCCGAGGCGCTCACCGTGCGATCCACCGCACGGCGGCACAGCGCCGTCGCTCCAACAAAGTGTTCCGGGTGGTTGCGTGAAATTCGAGGATTCACTTGATTGCCACGCGCGTGAAGCACTTTAAGAAGATCACAATATAAGCGATTTGACTCGACGAAGGTTTATCGGAACCATGGCGATTGCAGCAAGGAGCTTTTGCAGCGGCCAAGAACGATGGAAAGCGGCGATCTCAGTTTTCAGAGTAATGTTCCCGACCCTTTGTTGTCCGGGAAAGAATTGCCCAGCTTTAAGTTCGAATTGGAGAAATCCAAGGGAAAGACCATCGGGAACAGCTTTGGCAAGGAAGCGACGGTCGAGCAATTGCCGATCTCGAAAGGAATCGCTGGTGTGTCGATGCAACTCGAGCCCGGCGTAATGCGCGAGCTTCACTGGCACGCGACTGCAGCCGAGTGGGCATTCGTCCTCAAAGGCCGCGTTCGTACGACAGTGATTAACCCAGCGAGTCAAACTGAAACGAATGATTTTGCACCGGGCGACATTTGGTACTTTCCGCGCGGCCACGCCCATGTGCTCGAGTGTCTCGGCAACGAGCCGACGCATTTCATCCTGATCTTCGATAACGGCTATTTCTCCGAGTTCGGCACGTTTAGCATTACGGACTGGATCGGACATGTGTCCAAGCAGCTTCTGGCGAAAAATTTTGGTGTGCCTGAGTCAGCGTTTGAGGGATTTCCGAAGGAGGAAGTCTATTTCGCGCGCGGCGCCATTCCACCCGACCAAATACCGGAAAATCTGCAAGGTCCCCGAGTTTCTCCGCCTGAGACACACAAGTTTCGAATGCTCGCTGGCGCGCCACATGGCATCTTCAAAGGCGGCCGTGAGTGGCGGATCGATTCCACACGGTTTCCGATATCGAGGACGATGACTGGCGTGATTCTCGATCTTGAGCCAGGTGCTTTGCGCGAACTGCACTGGCACCCAAATGCGGACGAATGGCAATACGTCATAGAAGGTGATTTGAGTGTAACAATGTTCGGTTCACACGGTCGCTTCCGTACTGAGCGATTGCACCCGGGCGATGCAGGTTATATTCCGCAAGGTTACGGTCACTCGATTGAAAACATCGGTGGTAAGCCTAGTCGTATGCTGATCGGATTTAATACTGGCGTTTACGAAGCGATTGATCTCTCCGCGTGGATCGCCGGCAATCCAATTGACGTTTTGGCAACGAACTTTAATAAGCCAGCATCCTTGTTCGAGAAATTCCCGCGAAAGGATGTTTTTATATCGCCGCATCAATAGCGCTTCAAAGAAGAGGGTCATGCGATGAGCAGAGATTCACCAAGATTGATTGACGGAAAAATTGTGCGCGGCGAAGACCCCTTGAATCTCGAGATGCCGTTCTCGGCGCTCGATCAGTTCATCACGCCAATAAAATCATTCTATGTTCGGACGCATTTTCCGATTCCGGCGATCGATCGGGACGAATGGTGGTTGCACGTAGAGGGCGAAGTAGAAAAACCATTTGCGATAAATTACGAGGAGCTGCTCGAATTAGAGCCGCTCACGATTCCGGCGACGCTTGAGTGCGCAGGCAACAATCGCAACTTTTTGGAGCCAAAAGTGAAAGGTGTACAATGGGGACTGGGTGCGGTCGGCACCGCGAATTGGACCGGCGTGCCCCTGTCGATCTTGCTTGATCGTGCTGGAGTGAAAACGGGCGCGTGCGAAGTGATTCTGGAAGGCGCAGACGGCGGGGTAGTCGAAAACCCGAAGGCGCCGCCGGGCGAGCTGAAATTTGCGAGGAGCGTTCCGCTGGTGAAAGCGAATGGGGATGTGCTGCTCGCTTACAAAATGAACGATGTCGATCTTCCGCCGCAGCATGGTTTCCCGTTGCGAGCCATCGTTCCGGGCTGGTACGCAATGGCTTCGATCAAGTGGCTCCAACGCATCATCGTCACGGATCGGCCGTTCACCGGTTACTATCAGACCATGGATTACGCATACTGGAGAAAGCGAGGGGATATTGCCGAACTTGCTCCGCTTTCCGAGATGCAAATCAAGGCGGAAATCGCGAAGCCGACTCAAGGCGAAATCGTTCCAGCAAATTCGACCTTTCGGGCGTGCGGTGCTGCCTGGACTAGCGATGGCGAAATCACCAAAGTCGAGTTGAGCACGGACGGCGGCCGGAATTGGAGTGAGGTCACCTTCATCGACAAACCGATCCCAAACGCGTGGTGTCGTTGGGAATTCGATTGGCACACACCCTCTAAACCGGGAAAACCAACGCTGATCGCGCGCGCAATGGATTCGAAAGGCCGCACCCAACCGATCGAGCGCGATCCCGATCGTGGGACTTATATGATCAATCATTTGTTG
>QHOD01000274.1 GCA_003218615.1 Verrucomicrobiota bacterium | reverse complement strand
GAGAAGCCCAAAAGAGCGCGATCCTTGTCAGAAAGCCAAACTTCATCTCGCGGAATGTCCCAGGCCCATACGACGATTCCGGCTGTATTTACCGCCAGCTCCATGCCCCGCTCTGTGCTGCGCAGTGCTGCTTCGCTTGCTTTCAACTCACGCGCGAGTTGGCCCGCGCGAAGCATGTCGCTGCTCAGCTCGTAGGCCATCGCTGCCAATAGGCCAAGAAATGGGAAAGCGGCGAGAAATGGGATCGTGATAATTCCCCAGACCACCAACACCACCTGGCCCACCGCAATCAAGCTAAAGAGGATCAGAGCGCTACCGACGACCAGCCCGCGCTTCCGGTGCCGCCGCCAGACAGTTATTGTGGCGTCGATGAAAAAAACAATGAGCAGCAGCAAACTGAGTTGAGCGACTAAAACCCACGGATTTGTCACACCCATCGGAACCGACACCGTCTCACCGCCCCACCATGAGACCTGGTTCAGATGGGTGATTTGGCGATAGCTGAGGTTCGGCACGAAAACAAAATTCAGGATCAACGCGAGCGTGCGGAGGCCGCAGACACTCCATGCCAGCCAGGGGCGTCCGGCGCGGAAATAAAGGCGCACGAAAATTACGAGTGACACGACGACTGCCCAAATGGGAAGCTGCGCCCAACGCAGGATTGCACCGTACTGTTCGACGGTCTGTGCGCGCACTAACGCCAGCTCGAATGCGGTGAGTGCCGCGCCTCCCACAGCGCTGAATGAAAACGCGAGGTAGACCCAGCTTTCGCGCTGCTTGCACCAGACCAGCAGATAAATCCCTGCGAGCGTCAGGCACGCAGCCGCGTTCATCGACCAAAGAATCGTGATCCAGCTCATCGGATAACTGCGGCTGATCGTGGCGTCTCCCTGGTCATTTCCAGACTTCTCTTATCATTCACTTCTTGTCACTGCCTTCAATCAGGGCGCGTTCTTGCGGCAGCAACTTATCGAACGGAACCTGGGCCCTTTCCGTGCGCGCATCTTCAGGATGATCGGTTGCTGCCAGAATTGCTGCATGCACAGCGAGCGCTGACGGCGTCAGAACGCGCTCCGGGACGTTGATATTTGCATAGACTTGCAGCGCGTCCGCAGCGCGACCCTGCCGCAGCCGGGCCAGGCCAAGGAGCGTGCGGTGCGGTAGACTGGCCGGCTCGCGCTCAATTAATTTCTCGGCGAGCTGCTCAATCGCGGCGACCTCGCTCCGCGACTGCGGGGTCTCTTCGGCTTTAGCCGGCAAAAGCATTAGTCGTGTGTAAGCTTCGTCGTTTTGAATTGCTGGATCATGCGGCCAGAGCGCCAGCATTTGAGCCAGGACGGTATGTAATTTTTCGGTATCACGGCTCGCCTGCGCCAGCCGCAGTCGGCCATCCTGGGCAGGACGCAACTTCGGCGATACTGTCGCAGCCTTATTATAAGCGGCTTCGGCGATTTGAGCGTTCTCATTTTTTTCTGCGTACTCGCCGAGTGTCATCAATCTTGACACGTCCGTTCCGGCGGTTTCCAGCGCGGCTCGCCAATTATTTTCGGCAGCCGTGCCTTCGCCGAGCTGACCGTTGCAACGCGCGAGATACATGCTCTGCGCGACCGGATCGAGTAGGAAACGCTGGCTCTCGAGCTGTTGCTTGACTTCGTCCCAGCGGCCGAGGCCACCGAGCGCATCCAGGTATCGCGCAAAAAGATCGCGCGATTGAATCGCTTTCTCCAGCGGGATCGTATCGAGCGTTTTTTGAAATTCTCTTTTGCCATTTAACCAGTCAGCGAGCGCCACAAGATCCTCGGGTTCGGCATTCTTCCAGTTGGCAATCGCACGGGCGATAATCGTCTCCCGCTGCGCCGGATCGATATGCGCGAGCAGATCGAGCGCGAGCAGTTTATGCTGCGCTTTCGCCAGGGGATGGCTATCGAGGGCGCGGGAAAGATCGACAGCCTCATGCGCGACGGCGGAATCGCTTGATTCGGCGGGAATGGAGAGCGCGTTTTGCGCGAGGACGACCAGGGCATCGAGCGACGGCGCAGCTTTGCCTTGGGCTAATTTCTTCAGCCGTGTCAGAGCGTTTGTTCGCTCGCTCTGATTGTCTTCGGCCAACGCAAGCTGAAGCAGTGTCGCTCGCAACTGTTGGCTCTCCGTCGTGCGCTGGTCTGCTATGATTTTCTCCAAGTAAGACTTTGCTTCGTCGCGCAGATTTTTCTGGAGCGAGAGTTGCGCGGCGAGCAGCCAATCGGACGGCTCCGCCTGCGGGCCCGTCACCACCCGCACCGCAGCCTCGGCACGCTCTCTGTCGCCGGCAATGATCGCGATTGTTGCTTCATCGCGTACGTCCTCATGGGTGAGCGGAGTTTTTTCCGCGACCTGTTTCCAGAAATCGAGCGCCTCGATTTGGCGTGTCCGCGAAAGAAAACGCGCCACCGCGCGCAGCGCTTGCGGGTCCTTTGGACGAAGTTCATAAGCGGCAGTCGCTTCCTTGTGCGCTTCCGTCCAATTTTCCTTGTCGATGTAGCTGAAAGCTTTCTGAGCGTGGCGGCGCGCCTGCCAGGTTTTGATCGCGCTCGTTGCCGGCCGGATGCTCAGAAGCACGAGCCCGGACGCCAGCACAAGGCCGATGACGATGACGATGATTTTGCGTCGCCTGAGTTGCTTGAAGCGCCGTTCCTCGGCGGTCAACATGAAGTCGGCGTCACGCATCGGTCGAGAGATCCCTGCCTTCTGTTCCCTGAACGCTACTTTTCATCTTCCACTTTGATGAGCTTGGGAACGAGCTCGACAAATTTCCTTTCGGCGGCTGCGTCATCCACTTCCGGGGACGAAACAAATATCAATTCCATTACTTGCTGACCCAGGTTGCGCACTCCATTGAAGACCACGCGCGCTCTTCCTCGAAACGACCAATCCGCCCGCGGTTGGAAGCCATTGGAAATCTGCAGGTCGGGCCGTGGCTCGGTTGGATGAAGCTCATCTTCTTGTAAGCAGAAAAAAGTATGCGCAATGGCGCCGCTGCGGCGATGAACAAACGCAACATGACGAAATGGGACTGAAAAACCTCGCTCTACAGCATACTGAGCGACACCGCGGTCGGAAATCTGATGCCATCCCACGTTTGGCAGACAGATATCGGGCCGGTGCGCGCGTGCGCGAACCACGCTGGTGCTTCCGG
>QHOD01000273.1 GCA_003218615.1 Verrucomicrobiota bacterium | reverse complement strand
GCGGATACGGGATCACGAATTTCGCCGAGACGGCCTGTCCGCTCTTGACTAGGTCGTCGATTTCCTTGCCGTGGAGCTTCACATAGGTGCAATTCTTCTCCTCGTCATAGGCGAGAAAGAACGGCGTGCGCATGTCGCCTTCATTTGTCTTACTCCGCGGGTTTTCGCGGAAGGTGTCGTGGAACCGGCTAAAGTTTGGAAGGTTGGGCACATCTGTGACCAGGCTCTTAACGCGAGCGTCAAAGGCCGCTTTCTCTTCCGGGTCGTTTGCCAGCCTGCGGTCTAGTTCGCGCGACATATCCGCCAGGACCTTGATCAGGTAGGCAATGTCGCTGCGCGTGTTATTAATGTTAGTCTGGAGCAGGACGCTGTTACGCGAAGTCTTGTTCAGCTGGATGTCGAACTTGCTTGCGAGCAAACCCTTGAAGGAAGTGCCATCGAAGCCGGCCGATCCGCACAAGAGAGTAATGCGAGTAGGATCCAACACGAACTCGTCGCTCGCCCATGCGTCATAAATTGTTTTCCAGCTCACACCTTCCGCATGGAAGTCTTCCAGGCCACTGGTCCGATACTGAGCGGGCACCATCTGGGCATTGGTCGCTATGGTGAAGTATTTCGAGATAAGCGGGTGCTTGTTCACCTCACGGCGAAGGATGAGCGACAGTTCGATGGAACGGCCTACCAGTTCGTAGCATTCCAGTTCCGCCTGTCGGCGGGCGACATCGAGAGAAGCGATCAGCTGCAGGTTCGGAGAAGTGCTGGTATGAGCGAAGAAGGCTTCTTTAAAAGCGGCCTCGGTGCTTTCCCAGCAATCGTCATTCACCATGATGTAGGAACCCTGGCGGAAGCAGGAGAGAGACTTGTGCGTCGAAGTCGTGGCATAGACACGAAGTTTCACTGCGTCGGGATCGGGCAGGAGGCGGGTGTCGAGTAGTTTCGGATTCTTCGGATCGAGCTTCCCGTGCTTCTTCTTGAACTCGGCATACTCGGCGCGATAGGCCTCACTGGCATAGCGTTCCCGCAGCGCCTCGCAAGCCCCCATGGCCGAGCGCATGCGATGGAATTGCGAGAACCGGTTGTAGGCATACCAGGCCTCGTCCCACAGGAAGACGATGTCCGGTTTAATGGCGAGCACTTCCTCCATGAAGCGCTGCACATTGTAGACGTGACCGTCGAAGGTGCAGTTAGTTAGTAGTAGCATGCGGGCCCGGCCGAGCCGTCCCTCGGCCTTCAGGTCCAGCAGTGTTTTCTTGATCGTGCGCAGCGGCACCGCGCCATACATCGAATACTCGGTCAGCGGATAAGCTTCGACATAGAGCGGCTGACCGCCGCAAAGCACCAAACCATAGTGGTGAGACTTGTGACAGTTTCGGTCCACCAGCACGATGTCTCCCGGACGCACAATGGCCTGCACCGCGATCTTATTAGAGGTCGACGTGCCGTTCGTCCCGAAGAACAGATTCCGACAACCAAAAGCGCGTGCGGCCTTATCCTGCGCGACCTTGATGTTACCAGTCGGTTCGAGCAACGAATCCAGACCGCCGGTGGTGGCGGAAGATTCGGCCATGAAAATATTGGCGCCGTAAAAATGACCGAAGTCCCGAATCCAATGTGAATTGAAAACCGACTTCCCGCGCGCGACCGGCAGAGCGTGGAAGGTACCGACGGGACGACGCGCGTAATTTTTGAGGTTATTGAAATACGGTGTGTCGTAACGCTGGTTGATGCCCTCCATGAGCGCGAGATGGATTTCCATCAGATCTTCGAGTCCGTAAAAAATGCGCCGGATGTTTTTGGAATCCAGGTGGCTTGCGACCTTCTCCACTGCCCCATCCACGATAAGATAGACGTCCAACTCAGGACGGATCTTCCCAATAGCGCGTGCGAGAGCTACTCCGTAATCCTTTGGCTCCATCGAACCGCGCTCCAGTGCCAGGTGCTGCTCCAGATAAGTGCGCAGCAGCGGTGCGTCGAATTGGGATTTGAAGCGGAAATTGTCCTTAATGATTACCGCCTGCACATCGGCATTCATCACGACGCCGAGCACGCCTTCTTCAAAACTCGGCACCGTGACCGCCTCGTACACAAACGGATCTTCCGGACGACGAAGCTGGCGTAGTTCGGCACGTCCCTGGCGTACCTGTTCCGGGGTTGGATCATCGCTCACGATCAGCACCTCAAAGTAGGGCTTGGTCAGATCGCCTGAGTCGAAGTAGTCCTTCATTAGCCGGTCATTGCCTTCTGACTCTCCCTCCTCGCCCACCTTCCACGCGTTCGCGGAACGACGATAGGAACCGGTGATGATTGCCTTGGCGATGCGGTTGGTGATTCTCGAGAAACTGGAATAGTCCCTCCGGTTGAGCGCATCTTTCAGCGCGCTCATCATCGCTTCCCCGGGATAAGCGCGGAAAGTCTCGATCACGCTGAGCGGCGCGAGGAGAGCCTCCACAGTCGCGAGGGTTTCCTTGATCGAAGAGCCGGAGGCGGATTGGGCGACAAGGGTCTGGGCGGCATGAGCCAGATCCTGCCAGCGATCACAGCGAGCCTCGCCTGCGCTAAACATACCGACGGAATAACGGGATGGGGACTTGGATGTTTTTGGCGATTGGGTAGACATGGTTTTTGTGGATGACTTACTTCCACGGGTTGCAGTTTTCATTTGATTGGTTCCTTGCCGATTCAGTTTTTTATTAAGTCATCTATAATATAAGGCAGATTAGTTTCGGCATTTCAGCGCGTCGATAGGACTTTGGTCCCATGGATGGACGGCTCTTCCATTGTCGTCGCTTGGTACCTCCACCCTTGCATGTAGAATTCGAAAAAACCAAGCAAAAGAATCCAAAGAGTGAAATATTTAAATAATACGAAACTCGATAGCCTTCGGATTTTTAGCCTGAGCGTATTGCTCATCTCCGATCCTTACCTTCATGCTGCCAGTCAGGCAGATGTGCGTCGCGAAGCGCGTGCGGCTCTAAATCACCTGTATTCAATTAGCCACGCCGTTCGTCATTTGGGCAAATCAGCGAAGGCGGTGCTCGTCTTTCCAAGCATCGTCAAAGCCGGCTCTCTCTTTTGGAAAATCACGATCCCTCGAGCCTGGCTGACCGGGCTCAAAAGATCAACCTAAACACAACAAACCATGAAATACGCCGCCGGAAAAGTGTTGACTCAGTAAACGGGATCGAAAATTGTGACGATTATGACAAAATATCCCACTACCTTCACCCTTAGTCTGATTTGCGCGTTGCTGATGCCGGTATGCGCCCGAGCTGCTACTGTTCCTGCCGGCACTGCATTATGGGTGCGCACGCTGGATGAAGTATCTTCAAGCGACAAAGCTGGAAGGCAGTTTGCAGGACGACTCGACTCGAATCTCGTTGTCAAAGGCAAGAGAGTGGCGTCTGCGGGCACTAAAGTGTATGGCCGCGTGGAATCGTCGAGGTCGGCGGGACGCGCGTTTGGAAAGTCGGAACTTTCCTTAAGCATCACGCAAATCGTAGTCGGCGGACGCCCCGTAGCGATCACGACGGGGAACTACGAGGAGTCAGGTCCGCGAAGTGGGCGCAAGACTGTCGCCAGAACAGCTGCCGGAGCAGCGGTTGGTGCTGCATTCGGCGGTGCCGCGGCCGGTGCTGCCATCGGCGCTGCAACTGGCCTTATCGGGCGAGGCAAATCGGTTGTGGCGCCAGCGGGAACGTTGTTTGAGTTTCGCCTAACCCAACCTGTTTCTCTATAAGCAAACAGTGGCCCTGAACGGGCCAACCTTAGCCATTGAGTCAAGTTCCGTTCTCAGCGAAATGGCTGGGCGAGATCGGCGTTTCGTAACCTAGAACTTGACGCTTCGCTGTACAAATCGGGATCTCCGCCGAGGGAGAATTACTGCATTGTAAAAGACTGAAGCAGGAGTAAGGGAGCAATTGTGAAAATAAAAGCATGGGCGCCGGGAAGCGTACGACGAAAGTCCAATAGGTTTTTGCCGGAATAACTCCGATCATTTTTCTTCCGTGGCCGTCAGTCTTTGGGCAATATGGGAACTGTGAAACGACAAGATTCATTCATTCAATCCATCGATAACCGGCGCCGGTCTCGCGCCAGACACTTCGTTCTGTTCATTGCTTTACCGTTCCTCGCGCTGCCGTCGCGCGCTCATGCTTCGATGTTTCACGGTGAGACGCTCGATTTAGTCGCGAACGCCATTGCGTGGTTCGCGTTCATCATCGTCCCGCCCGTCTTAATCGTGGCCTTCCTGGCGGTCCATATCATCCCCGAAAAGATTGCCGAAAGGCGGCACCATCCGCAGCTCGGGGCTATCAAGTGCCTCTGTTTTCTCTCTCTTGTCTTCGGCGGATTACTCTGGCCGATTGCATGGCTGTGGGCCTACTCGAAACCAGTTTTCCACAAGATGGCCTACGGGACGGATGTCGATGACTCGCACGAAAAACCCATCGGAAAAGAATCCGCCATCAAAGAACTCGAACAACTCCGCGCGCGTGCCGCGGAACTCGAAGCGGAGATTAAGCAGGGGAAGGCGTAATGGAAATCATTCTGCTTGGCATCTACGGCTTCTTCGTCTGGCTCATTTTCTTTAAATTCAAGTGGCTGCCCTGGAATTTTACCACCCAGTTCATCACCATCACGCTACCCATCGTGGGAATGATGGTTCTTTTCCTCCTTCTGAACATCTGCGCGCCCGCAACTGACGACGTGCGGGCGATGAATTATGTTATC
>QHOD01000036.1:4089-26598 GCA_003218615.1 Verrucomicrobiota bacterium | reverse complement strand
TGCGCTTGAGAGGAAGACCTTGGGCTGTCCGGCATTTTCGAAATGAAAAATCCGGCTGTGCTCGAGAAACCGGCCTACAATACTGATGACGCGAATGTTTTCGCTGAGATCGGGAATTTTAGGACGCAAACAACAGATACCGCGGACGATCAGATCGATAGTCACATCCGCGCAGGAAGCTTCATAAAGCTTCTTGATGACCTCCTGATCGACCAGCGCGTTCAACTTCGCGACAATGCGGGCCGGTTTGCCCGCCCGCGCGTTGTCACGCTCGCGTTCAATCAATCCGATTAAGCGGCTGTGCAGGTCGAACGGTGCGACCATCAATTTTTTCAGGCCGGGATAACCGGCCAGACCGGTAAGCGTGTTGAAAACGGTCGCGACCTCCTCGGTCAATTTCGGTTCGCTCGTGAGCAAACTGAAGTCGGTGTAAATGCGCGCCGTACGGGGATGATAATTGCCCGTGCCGAGCTGAACGTAACGCCGGAGCTGGTCTGCGTCACGGCGAACAATGAGCAGCGCCTTGCAATGGGTTTTCAGACCGACGACGCCGTAAATGACGTGAGCCCCGGCTTCTTCCAGGCGCCGGGCCCATTGAATATTGGTCGCCTCATCGAAGCGCGCACGCAGTTCGACAATGGCAGTGACTTGTTTTCCGGCGTTGGCCGCGTCGATGAGTGCTTCTACAATAGGGGAATCACCACTTGTGCGATACAGCGTGATCTTGATTGCGAGCACTTGCGGATCCTGCGCCGCCGCCTCGATCCACTCGACAATTTGATCGAAGCTATCGTAGGGATGATGCAGCAGCACGTCCTGACGCCGCAGCACTTCGAAAAAATCGGCATGCGGCGGTAATGCCGGGTCGCGCGCCGGCTGAAATGGCTGGTCCTTTAGTTTCGCGAACGCATCATTGGCAACGAGCGGCGCAAGATGAGTCATGGAAAGCGGACCATCCAGTTTGTAGGCATCCGCTTCGGTCAAATCGAAAAACCTCAGCAACAATTCGAGAAAATCCTTCGGACAATCGGCTTCGACTTCCAGGCGCACGGCGTCGCCCCGACTGGAGCGTCGCAGTTCCTGCTCGATGGTGCGCAAAAGATTTTCCGCTTCTTCTTCGTCGATGTAGAGATCGCTATTGCGCGTCACGCGAAAAGCGTGCACGCCATCGAGGCTCAAACCGGGGAAGAGTTCGCCGATGTGCTGTTTGATGAGCGAGGCAAGATAGATGTACTCCCACGGCTCGCCTGCGCTTTTGCCGCGCGGCAGAGCGATGAGCCGTGATATCGCCCGGGGCACTTGCACAATCGCATGCAGCGGCTCGCCGCCGCGTTGCGCTTTTGCCCGCACCAGCAGGTTATGGCTCCGGTTCAAAAGATGCGGGAACGGATGGCTGGCATCGACAGCCAGCGGCGTTAGCATCGGAAAAACTTCCTGTTGAAAATAGCGATGCGCCCAGGCCGCGCGTTTAGGTGGCAATTCCGCAATTTCGCGCACGTAAATGCCGTGCTTTGCCAACTCGGGCAGCAATTCGTTCTTCCACAGTGCGCATTGCGTCGCCACCAGTCCGCGCACTGTTTTTTGAATACGATTGAATGTCTCCGTCGGACTCAGCCCGTCCGGCCCGATCTCGCTCGTCTCGCTTTCGATTTGCTGTTTGATCCCGGCCACGCGGATCTCGAAAAACTCATCCAGATTCGAGCTGAAGATGGTAAGGAACTTGACCCGCTCGATGAGCGGCTGGGTCGGATCCTGCGCTTCCTCGAGCACGCGACGATTGAACTCAAGCCAGCTCAACTCGCGATTGATGAAATTACGCGGATCGAAAAAACGATTTGCTGCCGGAGCATCCCTCCGCAGGACCTCAATTCCGGCGGAGGGCTCGTCGGCGGCACTACTCTTGGCAACGGCTGTCGGCATTTATTTCCTTATTTGAATCCGCCGGTCGAAGAACGACCAGCCCACGGATTCAAGGAACTACTTCTTGAAAATTAGGCAAGCGCCAGACGCTCCGCCACTCGTCGCGTCAGGTCGGGGCGACAACAGACTGATGCCGGATGTCTTCAGCGGCGGCGGCGTAAACCGCGTCTTCCGCAATATTAGTAGCGTGATCGCCGACGCGCTCGAGGCACCGGCCAACAAAAATCAGGTTCAAATAACCTCGCAATTGCTCCGGATCCTGCGCCATGCGCTCGATTAGCTTGCGACTAGCGACGCGGTTCAGATGGTCGAGCTTTTCATCGCGTGGAACAATAGCACGCCCAAGATCGACGTCCTCGCGCACGAAGGCATCTACGCTGTCTTTGAACATCGACATTGCATGGTCGTACATCGGCTTTATCAGTTCGACTTCGGGCAGGGGCGGATGCCGATTCAGCTTCCGCGCGCGCCGCGCAATTGTGGTCGCCTGATCGGCCATACGCTCGAGATTCGAGGAAAGTTTCATTGCGGACACGACGCGGCGCAGATCCGATGCGACCGGTTGAAAGCGCAATAGAATGTCGACTCCGTCTTTATCGATTTGTTTCTCCAGCTGGTCGATCTCTTCGTCATCGGCGATTGCATTCGCGCAAAGATTGTCGTCGCGATTGATCAGACCCTTCATGGCCCGCTCCAGGCTGCGCTCAGTCAGGCCAGCCATCATGAGCACGTTGTTGCGAAGGGCCGTGAGCGACTCATCGAATGTTCCAAGAATGTGCCTCTGTGCGATCATTGTTTATCGATCCCTAGCTTTCTTTGTCTCTCGATCCTATTCGTTCGCAATTTTCGGCGCCCGGCGGTCGCGCCCTAACAACCATTAGCCAAATCGGCCAGTAATATAATCCTCCGTCTGTCGTTCGCTTGGATTTGTAAAAATCTTCGTCGTTGGCCCAAACTCGATTAACCGCCCCAGGTAAAAGAAAGCGGTGTAATCCGATATGCGGCCGGCTTGCTGCATGTTGTGTGTCACCGTTACGATCGTGTAGCGCGCCTTGAGCTCATAGATCAATTCCTCAATCTTGGCTGTGGCAATCGGGTCAAGGGCCGAACAAGGCTCATCCATCAAAATGACTTCGGGCTCCACGGCGAGCGCGCGTGCGATGCAGAGCCTCTGCTGTTGCCCGCCGGAAAGACTTGTGCCTGGTTTGTGCAGATCATCTTTCACCTCATCCCATAGCGCGGCCATTCGGAGTGATTTTTCCAAACGTTCGTTGAGGAATTTTTGGTTGCGCACTCCGTTCAAACGCAGGCCAACGATGACATTTTCGCCAATCGTCATCGTCGGAAACGGATTCGATTTTTGAAAGACCATGCCAACCCTGCGGCGAACAATCGCGGGATCAACGGATCTGGAATAAAGATCTTCGCCGTGAAGAAGGACCGTCCCTTCCATTCGCGTCTTCGGCACGAGCTCGTGCATCCGATTGAGCGCCCGGAGGAATGTCGACTTTCCACAACCGCTCGGCCCAATGATGGCAGTCACGGCATTCGAAGCGACGTCGAGCGTCACATTATCAATGGCACGCTTCTCGCCGTACCAGATCGAAAGATTCTTCACCGCAAAAGTTAACGGTGGCGCGGGCTCGATGCTGGGGGTCGGCTGAGCAATCCGTTCGACGCGCTCGGTAACGCTTTGCTCGGGAGTCGCCATAACTAAATTATCCATTTGCGAATTTCTCAGACAACCGACGCCGTCCGCCCGCGAGTCAGGATTCTCACCAGTACATTAACGCAAAAAACGCCCGTGACGAGCACGAGCGCGCCGGCCCAGGCCTGGCGATGCCAATCGTCGTACGGAGAGATTGCATAGGTAAAAATCTGCAACGGGAGGGCAGCAATCGGCTGACTAAGGCTGTGATTCCAAAATCGATTGCCGAAAGCGGTAAAAAGGAGCGGAGCGGTTTCACCACCCACGCGGGCGAGCGCCAGCAGGATCCCGGTGATGATGCCCTTTGACGCGGTTTTCATCACGATGTGGACAATCGTTTTCCACCGGCTGACACCCAAAGCGAGTGCAGCTTCGCGATAACCATTAGGTACCAACAGAACGACCTCTTCTGTCGTGCGCAGGATCAGTGGAATCATGATCAGACCAAGCGCGAGTCCGCCGGCGTACGCCGAGAAACCCTTGAACCGCAAGACGACCAAACCGTAAACGACGACCCCCCAGGTGATCGATGGAATTCCATTGAGAACGTCAGCCAGAAATCGCAAGACTGAATTGATTCGCGCGGAGCCATATTCCGCCAGGTAAACTCCACCCAAAACGCCAATCGGAATTCCAATTGCGCCCGCAAGCGCGAGCAACTCCAACGAACCGACAATGGCATTGACCATGCCGCCACCAAGGGCGCCAACCGGCGCCGGTAATTTTGTGAAAAAGTCCCAGTTCACCGAACCGGCACCATTGACAAGGAGATGAAAAAACACCAGACCCAACGGCGCGATCACAAGAAGCGCGGAAACAAAGGCGATTCCGGATGCCAGCGTGCTTTTGATTTTGCGCCAGGTGTGATTGTCTGCTCGTTTCAAATGCATGGCTATTGCACTGCGCGTGTGGCTGATGTCGTGGCGATGGTCCGCAGGAGGAGCTGCGCGAGAAGGTTCACCAGGATCGTTATTCCAAAAAGGACCAGGCCAATCTCGAACAATGCCTGGAGATAAATGTCAGTCGTTGCCTCGGTGAATTCATTGGCAATCACGCTGGCCAGGGTGTAACCAGGCTTGAAAAGCGACGCCGCGATTTGCGGCGTGTTTCCGATCACCATCGTGACTGCCATCGTTTCACCAAGCGCGCGTCCCAACCCAAGAATCACTGCACCGAACAGCCCTTTCTTTGCATAACTGAGCACCGCGATTCGCGTCGCTTCCCAGCGGGTCGCGCCCAGAGCGTAGGCCGCCTCGCGCTGCAGGTCCGGAACGCTGCGCAGAATTTCGCGCGAGACCGAGGTTATGATCGGCAGAATCATCACTGCGATAATAATGCCGCCGGCGAACATGCACGGCCCGTAGATCGGCCCACTGAAGAACGGCGTCCAACCTAAGAATCGCTTGAGGAACGGAAACGGATAATCGCGCAGCCACGGAATCATCACAAAAATGCCCCAGAGCCCCAGGATGACGCTCGGAATCGCCGCTAACATTTCAATCAGGGAAACGAGCGGCTGCCGAATCCACAGAGGCGCAAGCTCGGTCAGGTACGCTGCCGTTGCGATACTCAAGGGAACCGCAATCAGTAGGGCAATCAGCGAGGAAACCAGCGTTCCGTAAATAAAGGGCAATGCGCCAAATTGTTCTGCAACCGGGTCCCAAGTTGACGTGAGAAGGAAATGAAAACCGAATTTTTTTATAGCGACCGAAGAGCCAATCCAGAGCTGCCAACCAATCAAGATAATCAGCACAACCACCGCCAGCGCCATCGCGAGCGTAAGCCATTCGAATGCCTTATCGCCAAAGCGCGATGGAGACGCCATACGTGCTTGGACGGAGCGCTCTTCCATCGCTATCGATGCGGCCACAGCCATAAAACTTAATACTTTGGTTAGCAGCGGCAAGCCGCTGCGATACACCCCTCGGTTACATCTTGATTTCGTCGATTCGTTTGAGGACGCGTTGCTGAAGGCTGTCGGGCAACGGCGCATACTGCAGATCCCTCGCCATTTTCTCCCCATGCTTCGCCGCCCATTTCAAGAACTCAACGAGCTTCTTACCTTTCGCTGGATCTTTCTGTTGTTCGTAAACCAGCAGCCACGTCCCGCCTGCAATTGGATACGCGTCTTTGCCCGGCGCGTTCGTGATCGAGAACCGGAAATCGTCTGGAATTTGCGCCGTGGCCATGGCCGCGATGATCGATTCCAACGATGGTTTTACAAATTCGCCCGCGGAGTTTTTCACCTCCGCATACGGCATTTTGTTTTGGATCGCGTAAATCAATTCCACGTACCCGAGCGCGCCGGGCGTCTGCTTAATCTGACCGGCCACGCCTTCGTTGCCTTTCCCTCCGATCCCAGTCGGCCAATTCACGGACGTATTCGTGCCCACTTTCGACTTCCATTCCGGGCTTACTTTGCTCAGGTAATCGGTCCAAATGTAAGTCGTGCCACTTCCGTCGGATCTATGCACAACTACGATTTCCTGGTCCGGCAATTTCGCGCCCGGATTCAGCGCTGTGATCTTTGGATCATTCCACTTTTTGATCTGGCCGAGAAAAACTCCAGCGATGGTATCGGCATCGAACTTTAACGCCGGGTTTCCCGGCAGGTTGTAGGCCACCACATCCGCTCCCGCGACCGTTGGGATATGCAGAATTTTCCCAGGGGCTTTCGCCAAGTTGTCGTCGCTCATCGGGCCGTCCGACGCGCCGAAATCGACTGTCTGCGCCAGGATTTGCTTTTGCCCGCCACCGGACCCGATCGATTGATAATTGAACCGCACGGAAGGATCGACCTTCGCGTATTCATCGAACCACTTGGAGTAAATGGGATACGGAAAAGTCGCCCCGGCCCCGTTGAGCAGCATCTGCGCAGAAGCGGTCGCACTCACTCCAGCCAGGAGTCCGATTGTTAAAATTTGGCGGCAAAACTTGAGAGATTTCATGGTCTTTCCAGCCTGCCGCAGCCCGTGTGAAACCGTCAAAAGCTTTAGTGTTACTTTTGTGTGACAACGGTAGCTGCCAGTCGCTTCGCTGTGCGGCTACAAACCCGCAGGCAAAATCAGACGAATCGTTGTTCCGCGTCCGAGTTCGCTCTCGGCTTCAACCCGCCCACCGTGCAATTGCGCGATATGCTTGACAATCGCGAGTCCGAGACCGGTGCCACCGAGTTCACGGCTGCGCGCTTTGTCAGCGCGATAGAAGCGCTCGAAAATACGCGGTAGCTGATCTTTGCTGATTCCGATTCCATCATCGCTGACGCTGAGAACGATTTCGGGACCGCGTTGTGCAGCTTGCAGGCGAATCTGCCCGTTTTCGCGGGAATACTTCACTGCATTCTCCAGCAAGTTGTAGAAAACTTCCTGCAGCCGCGTTTCATCTGCGGGGATCGTTTGCAAATCCAGCGGAAGATCGACAATAACTTTGAGATTTTTCGCCGCGAGCTTCTCGTTCCAATCGCGAGTGATGTTATTGAACAATTCTCTCATTCGCACCTGACTGAGCTCCACCTTGGTGTTTGATGATTCCAATCGCGCCAGGCTCAACAGATCATCGACAAGAAGCCCAAGCCGCTTGGAATGCCGCTCCATGACTTGAAGAATGCGCGATAGTTCCTCGCGCGAGGTCTTCGGATTATCGAGCAGCGTCTCGATGTAACCGCGCAAGATCGACAACGGCGTTCGCAGTTCGTGCGAAACATTGGCAACAAAGTCGCTCCGGATTTGATCGAGCTGTTTCAGTTCGGTAATATCGTGAAACAGCACTACCGCGCCGCTCGTTGCGTTGGCGCTCTCCTTGATTGGGACAGCGCCGACTTCGACGCGGCGCTCGGTGTTGCTTTGCGAATCGCTCAGGCTTAACTCGCTCCGCATCGCTTCGCCGGTGCGCAGCGTTTCGGCAATTAACCGATCCAGCGTGGCATTGCGAACGGTCTCAAGCAAAGGGACGCCGGTGGTCGCGTCTCGCAATTCGAACAGTTTCTCAAACGTTCGATTCATAAGCACGATATAGCGGCGCGCATCGACTACCAGCACACCGTCCTGCATGGCGCCAAGAATCGTTTGCGTGCCGGATTCGCGTCCTGCGATCTGCTGATCCAGTTGTTGTTGGCGGGCAAAAATGGTCTCCAGCGCCAGTCCGACACGCTGCGCTTGGGTACCACCATCGACAAGAAATGTGCGCGGCCGTTCGCTGCGGGCTATTTGCCTGACGAGTTCGTCCATGCGTCGCCATGGCGCGATCCATTTCCGCCATGATACGAGCGCGCTCACTGCGAATAACACGCAGATTACAGCAATCAACAGCCAGGCCACCATCTCGCGTTAATTCTCCCGCAGGCGATAACCGAAACCGCGCACGCTTTCGATCGCGTTGGCGGCTTTGCCGAGTTTTCTGCGCAGCCGCCGCACATGAGTGTCCACGGTGCGTGTGTCGATAATGCTTTCGTAACCCCAGACGTCGTTGAGCAGACGATCGCGCGTCTGAACACGGCCGCGTCGCTGCATGAGCGTGCGCAAAAGTTTGAACTCGAGGCCGGTGAGATTGACGTGTTTGCCAGCGATGGAAACTTCATGGCGTGCCGGATCAATCACGATCGAACCGGCGCGCAACCGTTCGCCTTCCGCGGTCCTCTCGGCGCGTCGTAAAATCGCTTTGATCCGCAGAATGACTTCGCGCGGGCTGAATGGTTTTGTTACATAGTCATCTGCGCCAAGTTCCAAACCCAGGATCCGGTCGATCTCTTCCGCCTTCGCTGTTAACATCATGATGGGAATCTGGCGCGTCGCCGAATCGCTTTTCAGAATCTTGCAAATTTCGAGGCCGGGCATTTTCGGCAGCATAAGATCAAGAATAATGAAAACCGGGTTGTCGCTTCGCGCTTTCTGCAATCCGGCAGCGCCATCGGCTGCTGTCGAGATGGTGAATCCTGCCTTACGCAGGCTCAAGGTGAGAAGATCGACAACGTCACGTTCGTCCTCGACGATCAAGATTGTTTTGCCGGAGGCCGCTTCCATTGGCAGCAGCTTTATCGTCGAAACTACTTCGATTCGCCAGCGACAGTTTCTTCGAAGCCGGCTGTCTCGTTCGCGGCCGGTGGAAAACGCGCATTATGCTTGACTCTTGCTCCGACATTCATTACGAGAATGTCTGGCAGGTTATCAAAATCAGCAGCGCGCGCCCGAGCACAATCTGGAGAAGCCGACGCCAACTGTTCGCTAGTTTGAAATCGAAGCGCCGACTTCCGCGCGAGTCAACAAAGCAGTCGTACAAACTCCGAAGCAACTTGCTCATGCCTTAAGGAGAACGGTTGTTTAAGTCTGGCGCCGTTGCAGGTTGTATTTCACTATGGCGTAAATGGCCCTCACGCCATCTTTCCAATTTATCTTTTTGCCCTCCGCATAAGTCCGGCCGCTGTAGGAAATGCCCACCTCGTAGATTCGACAACCGGTTCGAGCGAGTTTGGCAATAATTTCAGGTTCAACGCCGAACCGATCTTCTTCGATCCGGATGGATTTAATGACAGAAGCTTTAAAGGCTTTATAGCCCGTCTCCATGTCCGTCAGATTGAGGTTTGTGAACATGTTGGAAAGCAGCGTCAAAAACTTGTTACCGGCCATATGCCAGAAAAACAGAACACGATGCGGTCGGCCGCCCATGAACCGGGAGCCGAAAACCGCGTCCGCTTTCCCCGACATCAGCGGCTCCAAAAGCACTGGGTAATCTTCGGGGCTGTATTCCAGATCGGCGTCCTGCACGAGAATAATGTCGCCACTTGCAGCCGCGAAGCCGCTGCGCAACGCCGCCCCTTTGCCGCGATTGACCGGGTGGTAAATCACCTGGTCAACCATTTGAGAAATCTTCTCTTTCAGCACAGCTTGCGTTCCGTCTTGCGAGCAATCGTCAACCACAATAATCTCCCTGCTCTCAAGCGGCGCGTTCCGAACTGCCTCGACGATCTGTTCGATCGTATTCTTTTCATTGTAACAGGGAATAACGATTGAGACTTTCATCTTTTCAGTTGGAAACCGCTCAGGACTTCGCGCTGAACGCTCTTTTCGCTGGAGAAGAAGAGCGGCTGTGCTTGACTAAAAGGTTCGAGATTCGTCGTTAGAATGCCTGCGGAAGTTATCAAAATCAGTGGTGCGCGCCAGCACAATCTGAAGAACCTCCACGTGGAAATTCCACGTGAGAAGCTGGTTGTCATCACTGGATTAAGTGGCTCGGGAAAGTCGTCGCTCGCCTTTGATACCCTTTACGCTGAAGGGCAACGGCGTTACGTGGAGAGCCTCTCCGCTTACGCCCGGCAATTTCTCGATCGGCTGGAAAAGCCGGATGTCGACTTCATTGAAGGGCTCTCGCCTGCTATCGCAATCGAGCAGCGCGACGCCGGCGCCAATCCACGATCGACGATCGCAACTACGACCGAAGTTTATGATTATTTGCGCCTTCTCTTCTCGGCGGTCGGTCAACCGCACGATCCATTCACTGGCCGGCCATTGAACCGCCAAACCACCCAGCAGATTGTCGATCAAATTCTCGGCTATGAGCCAGGCTCGAAAATCGTCGTGCTCGCACCGCTGATCGAAGACGAACCAGGCGAATTCCGGGATGTCGTCGAAAAGATTAAACGCGAAGGATTCGTTAGGGTGCGGATTGATGGTCAAATCATCGAGCTGGATCGCTCCGAGCGGACTCGACTTAAAAAAAACCAGCGACACACCATTGAGGCGGTGGTCGATCGGCTGGTCGTCCGCGATGGGATCCGCGTTCGCCTCACAGATTCGATTGAGACTGCGCTCAAATGGGGCGGGAATCGCGTCGTTGTCCTATGTCAAAGGCGCGACTCCGCCACTCCAACGGGCGAATGGCAAGAACTGCGCTACTCGACTGATTATGGAAATGCAGAGACCGGATTTACGCTTGGCGAGCTCACCCCGAAACATTTTTCCTTCAATAGTCATCTCGGCGCTTGTCCAGCCTGTCACGGGCTTGGCACACAATTGGTTGTCGACCCCGAGCTGATGATTCCCGACACCAGCAAAACGCTCGCCGAAGGAGTGATCAGGCCGTGGCGCCGGGGCACGAAACGAATGCAGGCTTACTACCGTCACCTGCAAAGCGCGCTCGTGAAACATTTCCGCGTCGATGAAGACGTGCCATTCGCCGATTTACCTGACGAATTTAAAAAGGCGCTTTATTTCGGCACGAATGGCCAGCCGATTAAAATGAGTTTCGGCGATAACGAAGAAAAGAACGCCGGAAAGCCGTTCGAAGGACTCGTGCCGCAAATGCAGCGGCTTTATGAGGAAACACAGAGTGAATTCACTCGCCATCGCATTCGCGCGTTCATGGCACGTGAGCCGTGCAAGATATGCGGCGGCGCGCGGCTGAAACCGGAGGTTCTCGCCGTCACGATCAAAAATCGACATCAACGCGAGCTGAACATCCATCAATTCAGCGAACAAACGATCGAAGCCGCCGTACAGTTTATTCAGGCTCTCGACCTGCCCGCGCAGCAGCAAATCATTGTGGCGGAAGTGATGCGCGAAATTCAATCGCGCTTGCAATTTCTAGTCGAAGTTGGACTCGGTTATCTCACGCTTAATCGCGAGAGCGGCACACTCTCCGGTGGCGAAGCACAACGAATCCGGCTGGCGACGCAGATCGGCTCCGGTCTTGCGGGGGTTCTTTATATTTTGGATGAGCCGAGCATCGGCCTGCATCAACGCGACAATGCACGTTTGCTGGCGACGCTCCGGCGGCTGCGCGACCTCGGCAATTCCGTCATCGTAGTTGAGCACGATGAAGAAACGATTCGCTCCGCGGATCACATTGTCGATCTCGGCCCGGGCGCCGGTCCGCGCGGCGGCGAAATCGTCGCTCAGGGAAGTCTCGACGAGATTTTGCGCGCGAAAAATTCTTTAACAGCCGATTATCTCTCCCGGCGTGCACGGATCGCCATTCCCAGGCAGCGCGCAACGCCGCGCTCGGTCGATCATTCGGAAGGCTGGCTGACTGTGGTCGGTGCGGCTGAAAACAATTTGAAAAATCTTACGGTTTCTTTTCCGCTCGGCTGTTTGACGTGCGTGACTGGGGTTTCAGGCAGCGGCAAGTCCACTCTGGTGGACGACATCTTGCGACGGGTGCTCTTTCGGCATTTTTACAATTCAAAAGAGAAACCGGGAGCTTATCGGGCAATTCGCGGAGCGGAACAGATCGATAAGGCAATCGTCATCGACCAGAGCGCGATTGGCCGGACGCCTCGTTCCAATCCAGTCACGTACACAGGCGCGTTCACGCCGATCCGCGAATTGTTCAGCCAATTGCCCGCGGCGCGGGTGCGCGGTTATGACGCAGGACGTTTCAGCTTCAATGTCAAAGGCGGCCGTTGCGAAAATTGTGAAGGTGGCGGCTCGATCAAAATCGAGATGCATTTCCTGCCGGACGTTTACGTCGAATGCGAAGTTTGCCACGGAAAACGCTATAACCGCGAGACGCTTGAGATTACTTATAAAGGTAAGAACATTGCCGACGTTCTCGATCTCAGTGTGGACGAAGCGGCGCGCTTCTTCCGCAATGTGCCGAGCATTTCAGAAAAGCTCAATTCCTTGCTGGATGTGGGCCTCGGTTATCTGCGTCTTGGCCAGGCTGGCACGACCCTTTCCGGAGGAGAAGCGCAACGCGTGAAACTCGCGACGGAGCTCGCAAAGAAAGCGACTGGGCGCACCGTATACATTCTCGATGAGCCGACGACCGGATTGCACTTTGCCGATATCGAGAAATTGTTGCAGGTATTGATGAAGCTGCGCAATGCCGGTAACACGGTGATTGTTATCGAACACAACCTGGAGATGATTAAGTGCGCGGACTGGATCATCGATCTCGGGCCCGAGGGTGGCGAGCGTGGTGGCGAGATCGTGGGAACAGGTCCGCCGGAACAAATTGTTGATCTTCCAAATAGCTTTACAGGCAGATATCTGCGGCCGCTTCTGGAGAAGCGATGAAAACGTTCAATCTGTGTCGCATGCAGCGCATCGGTCTCATAGGATTTTCGATCGTTCTTGCGCAGACATTGCGCCCTGAAATCCCGCCTTCGCTGGCCGAGGCGACCAAACCGTTACTCGAAGGTGTTCCGGAGGTCGCCGTGGTGCGCTTGGGAGCGCTGCTCAGCAGGAGTTCGACGGTTGAAGAGTGGTGCGCGATCGCGGAAAAACTTGCCGAAGCTCAGGTGGCGGCAAAGCACCCGGAGGACGCTCTCGCGTTGCTCGCAGATTCTCGGCTAGGAGAACTTCCATCGACAAGGTTTTGGCGCGCTCAAGCTTTCGCTGGGCTGCGTCGATGGGTCGACGCGCTGCCGCTCTACGAAGAACTGGCGAAAGACGAACGCTCATCGTTTCGCCATGCAGCCACCTTCGGAGCGGCAGAAATGCTGCGCGCGCTGGGAAGACGGGATGAAGCGCTAACGAAGCTAGCCATTCTCCTTCACGAGAAAGATTGGGCAACGCAAGCGCAGCTTCGATCGGCCGAGTTGTACATCGATAAAGGTGACGCTGTCAATGGGCGTCGTGTTCTGGATGAGGTGCAGGCGAAATCGGTTGCGGAACGAAAAGAGCGGCGATTTTTGCGTGGGTGTCTGGAGCTGATTTTGCAACGACCCGATAGAGCAATCGATATGTTTCAAGCCGTGCTAAAAAAACCGGATGGCGCGTCTCATGCGACGCTCATGGCGGCACTCCTTGGGATTGCCGATGCGTACCTGCGAGTAAAAACGCCGGAAACCGGGGATGACTTCATCGAGCGCTTTATCAATAATCACCCGGCTGATCAGGATTTACCTCTTCTATTCGCAAAGTTAGACGAACTTTATCGCGCCGAGCGCAAACCATCACGGAACGAACTGGAAAGATGGGTGCGCAATCCGGAACAGCCAAGACGAACATTCGCGCGCTGGTATCTTGCTCGCCTGGAGATCCGCGCCGGACGCCGGGAGCGAGCACGTCAATTGTTTAGCGATCTGCGCCGCGGCGACGTGAAATCACCTGCAATCGCCCCCGCTCTACTGGAGTTCGCACAACTGGAAAGAGACGATGGACATTTCGATGAGGCAATCGCGATTTTGGGTGACGCGCGCTTGCTGCATCCGGACCCATCCTTGCTCGACCGAATCAATCTGCTCTCTGCGCAAACGGAGTATCTCGCAAACCGATTTGGGGCGGCGACCGCAGCCTTTGAACAAATCGGACATTCCACTTCACCATTGGCGAAGGTTGCGCTTTATAACGCGTCCGTCGGGTGGCTCCAACTCGGTAATTACGACCGTTTTTTGGTGGATTACAACGACCTTGGAAAGGAGGACGGCGACGAAGAATCGCGGGCCATCTTGCGGTTAGAGCAAGGCTTGATGCAAGCCGCGAGAGGCAACAAGGAAGCGGCAGAGTCGCTGCAGCAATTTATTCGCGACTTTCCTAAAAATCCTCGCGTCTCGGAAGCCTGGATTGGCCTGGCCGAACTGGCCTTCCATTCCTCACCGCCACGCTTCGACGAAGCACGAAAAAATCTGGCTCGCGCAGCCGATTCGCAGCCGACTGCAGCGGCGAAGGAGCGGGGGGATTATCTTACGATTTGGATCGAGGACTCAGCCGACGTGAACGAGACGAAAGTCATCGAGCTTGCGAAGCGTTTTCTTGATCAACATGCCGCCTCGCCATTTACGTCGGAAGTCCGAATGAAATTAGCGGAAATTTACTATCGGCATCAGGATTTCGCGAACGCACAGACCGAGTTTGAGATTCTCGCGCGGCAGAATCCGGATAATCCACTTGGCGAAAAAGCTCTTTTCTTCGCGGCGGAGTCGGCCATGTCGAGCATGGGCGAGCATTCGCTCGATCGGGCAATCGTCCTATTTGATGAGGTCGTGCGCTCAAATGGCCCCCTGCGATGGGCGGCGCGCAACGAACAAGCTGTTATCGAGCGTAAACTGGGAAAGTCAAACGATGCGCTCGTCTTATACGACGGAGTGCTCAAGAGCGACGCTGAGCCGTCCGAAAAACGGGAGGCGCTTTGCGGCAAAGGGGACATTTTTTTCGAGATGGGCGGAAGCGACCCGAGCAATTATCAGCGGGCGATCGAAATCTATGACAAATTAGCTTCCGATAAAAACCAGCCGATTCACTGGCGCAACCAAGCGCTTTTTAAAAAAGGCCTGTGCCTGGAAAAGACGAGGGACAGCGCCGGCGCCCTGGCGACGTTTTACAAAATCCTGGAAGACGAGGCGCGGCCAGATCGGAGGCACGAATTCTTCTGGTATTACAAAGCGGGATTTAATGCGGCGCGGCTATTGGAGGATGATTCAAAATGGGAATCTGCCGCTGCTATTTACGAAAAACTGGCTGCGGCTGGCGGGAGCCGAAGCGACGAAGCAAAGGCGCGTCTCAACCATCTGCGATTGGAACATTTTCTTTGGACGGATTGATGGGCGCTGTTGGTTCACCGGTTCCGCTCGTTCGGTTTCTCGGTAAGCTAACCGCCCAATCGCTCGGATTATTGCGGCTTGGCTTGCAAATTGACCGTTGCCGTACCCGCCATGTCTCAAAGGGTCGTCTTTTCGTCCGCTAACAACTCCAAATTAGCTTGCACAAAACTCCGAGCGGGGCACAATCAGTACATGAAAACATATGTAGGCATCGTGCTCGCGCTCGCATTTTGCGCATCGGCATTTGCAGATCCGAGCAAAAACGTCGTTGTGCAACCAACACAGCAGATGGCTTATCCAAAGGTTGTAAAAATCTGCTACATCAAGACCATCGCTTCTGGCATCCCACAACGATGCGACCGGTTTGCGGGGTTTCCGACGACCAGCAGCCCGCTACAGATTATCGGGCGCGAGTAGTAAAATAATTTCGCCAAAACCGAGTTCGGCGAAAGGGCACGCTGCCTGAAACGGCAGCGCCAACTGCTTTTTGTTTTCTATTTCCAACTCATCAGGCCGCGCAAGCGTGCGCCGACTTTCTCGATCGGATGCGCTTCAGCCTCGCGCAGCAGATCGGCGCGACGGCGCGCGCCGGTTTTCATCTCCCGAATAAATTCGCGCGCAAATTTTCCTGAGCGGATGTCGCGCAGCGCAGATCTCATGTGTTTTCGCACCGTGTGATCGATAATTTTTGGCCCAATCGTCAATTCTCCCCATTTGGCGGTATCGGAAATCAATCTGCGCATCCCGGCAAGTCCTGCTTCGTAGATTAGATCGACAATGAACTTGAGTTCGTGCAGGCATTCGAAATAAGCGAGCTCTGGCGGGTATCCGGCACGAACGAGAGTTTCAAAGCCAGCGCGAATGAGCGCGCTTGTGCCGCCACAAAGCACTGCTTGCTCACCGAAAAGATCGGTCTCAGTCTCCTCCCGAAAGTTCGTTTCGAGGACGCCGGCACGCGTGCAGCCGATTCCCTTCGCCCACGCCAGAGCCGTTCGCTTCGCATGCCGGCTGGGATTCTGGTGAACCGCAATCAACCCTGGCGCGCCGCGACCTCGCAGAAATTCCCGGCGCACCATCGGTCCGAGACCCTTGGGCGCGACCATCACAACGTCGACATCTTTGCGCGGAACGATCGTCCGATAATAAATCGCAAAGCCGTGGGCGAAGAGCAGAGTTTGGCGCGGACGCAAATTTGGCGCGATCTGTTCTGCGTAAATGGCAGGCATCCGCGTGTCTGAAAGCGCGAGAAAAACAATGTCGCCGCGCCGTGCCGCATCTGCGGTATGGAGCACTGTCAAGCCACTGCGCCTGGCGCGCACGCGGGATTTGCTGCCAGGATAAAGCCCGACAATTACTTTAATCCCGCTATCCCTGAGGTTAAGAGCCTGGGCACGGCCTTGTGAGCCGAAGCCGATCACCGCGCACGTTTTTCCCTTCAGCCAGCGAAGATCGACATCTTTGTCGGTGTAAATGCGTGCAGCCAAATTTAGCTGGGGCGCTTAGCCAAATACGACTTTGCTGTCGCTAGCAAAGCTTTATCGTCATTGTCCGCTAGCCCGCCGAGGAAGCGACGGATCCGGCGAAAGGATTGACGCAAGAACAGATCGCCCGCGGATTGATCGCGAGGCGCCGAATCTCCATTTCGTCGCGCGAACTGAATCTCTGCGTCTTGACGGCTGAGCACGCATGTCGATGCAAAAAGATCCATCGCCGCGCCGGCAATTCGCTCCTGAACAAGCTGCATGTCGAGGATTGGCTCGCGATACGTGATCAAAGCCCGATTGACGGCGAAATTAAAACGCCAAATCAAGCGGCCGAGCTGCCCGGCATGCGCGCGAAGTTGCTCGCTTTGAACAGGCACATTCGGAACACGAATGGTCGCGCCCAGCCGGTTCATCCCCGCAGCCCACGCTTTGCTCATTCGATCCCGGGACGGTTTCATGATCGTATCGTAGATTTCCTTGAACTCCATTCCCGGCCCGCGCATCCCGACGAGAGCGATAAACGAAGTCAGCACTTCATTGCTGCCTTCACCGATTTGGTTGATACGCGCATCGCGCAGCATTCTCTCCAGCGGAAGATCGACAAAGTAAGCCGAGCCGCCATAAATCTGAAAGGCGTCGTTAATCACTTCCCAAAGCCGCTCGGTCGTGAAGACTTTCAACATCGCGGTCTCGATCATGTAATCTTCCAGGCCGCGGTCAATGAGGGACGCCGTAACCGTGGTCATCGCCTCCATCGCGTAAGCGTCTGCTGCCATGCGGGCGATCTTCTTCTTTACCAGGTCAAATTCACCGAGCGTTTTGTTGAATTGTTTCCGCGTGTTCGCGTGCTGGACCGCCAGGCCCAGGCAGGTTTTGGCCGCTCCTGTGCAACACGCGCCAAATGTCGTCCTCCCAAAATCGAGCACTGTCAGTGCCACTTTTAGCCCTTTGCCCATCGGGCCGAGAATATTTTCCTTAGGCACTTTGACGTCGCGCAGCGCAAATCGTCCGGTCGCGGTCCCCCGGATTCCCATCTTCGGCATACGCGCCTCGAGGATGGTGAAGCCGGGCATGTCGGGGGTGACCAGAAATGCGGTAATCGCCGTTTTATCTGACCCGGACACCGGGGTGCGCGCCATCACTGTGAGCACGTGCGCGATTGCCGCGTTGGTGATGTAACGCTTTTCGCCATTTAAAATGAAGTGCGCTCCATCGTCAGTTGGACGCGCCTCCATCTGAACATTTGCCGCGTCGGAACCGGCTTCCTGCTCGGTGAGGGCGAATGCGCCCAGCTGCTCGCCGGTTACTAATTTCGGAAGCCATTTCTGCTTTTGCTCGTGCGTGCCAAAAAGCAGCAACGCGCGAATCCCGATGGAGTGATGGGCGTTTACGAAAACCGATGTCGATGCGCAGCGACGCCCGATTTCCTCCAGTAGTTTACAGTTGGCCATCTGTGTGAAACCCCGTCCGCCGTATTCCACCGGCGCAGTGGCGCCGAGCACGCCGGTGTGCCCAAGACCATCGATGACGTTGCGCGGAATCTCTGCTTGTCGATCTATCTCCGCCGCATCGAGATCTTCATCGAGAAATTGCTGGAGTTCCCCCAGCGACTCGTCCAATTCCGTCTGTTGCGCTGCCGGCATACGCGGATAAGGCATCACCCAATCGGCCACGAAACGACCCTGGAAAAGACCCTTGGCAAAACCAAGCGCCTGTGGCCCGCCGAAAAGCAGTTCCTCGGCCTGCTGAATTTCCTTTTGTCGCTGCGCGTCGAGTTTGTTCATTAAAACGGTCCCAGCAATTAGCGGTCACGAACTGTAGCCAGCCGCGTTTGCGTGTCCACTCAGGCAAAACGATGCGGTGGAGCTTCGCTCTCAGCTACAGCCCTGGCTCGTTCCGCATTCGGTGCAAACACCGCATGCGCCCGCGCGGATTACCTTGTCGCTGCCGCAGACCGAGCAGGTGATTCCCATAAAAATGCTGCCAAGCGCTACCATGACCCGTTCAGCATGACCATTGCCATTCCCGCCCCGGCCCGCAGCGGCAGGATCGTTGGACGGATGGTTTGTAATCACGTCGATCACTTCTTTCTCGCCGGTGCGCGCCAAATCGGACACCGGTCGATTCACGGCCCTCTTCTCGATCTCGACGATTTCCTTGAGGGGCAGGTCTGGTTGCGCCCGGTTCGGCGCCGTTGCTTCCTTGTAGCCTTTGATGAATTGGCACGCCAGCCAGCGAAACACGTAATCCGTAATGCTGGTGGCATGACGAATGTCGGGGTTTTTTGTGAAGCCGCTGGGCTCGAACCTCTGATAGGCGAATTTTTTCACGAGACTCTCCAGCGGCACGCCGTATTGCAGCGCAATCGACGTGAGTGTGCCGACGGTATCCATCAACCCGCCGATCGTGCTGCCTTCCTTCGACATGGTGATAAAGAGCTCACCCGGCTGCCTGTCTTCGTACAAACCGACGGTGATGTAACCTTCATGTCCGGCGATCTCGAACCGGTGAGTCAGCGACATCCGGGTGTCTGGCATCCGATGCCTAACCGGCTGATCGAGCCGGCTGCACAACGTTGCCAGTTCTTCTTCCAGTTCGAGGACGCGCTTTCGTAATTCGTCGGCATCCAGCGCAACATCGACACCGTGGGCAGTGCCCATGTCTTTTGTCTTGCGCGTGTTCAGAGGCGCAGATCGTTTCGAGCCGTCACGATAAATGGCGATCGACTTCAACCCGAGCCGCCACCCTTCCACGTATGTGTTCATGACGTCGGCGACGGTGGCCGCTTCCGGCATGTTAACCGTCTTGGAAATCGCGCCGCTCAGGAATGGCTGCGCAGCGGCCATCATTCGCAGATGTGCCATGTAATTGAGACTGCGTTCGCCTTTGAACGCTTTGAACGCGCAATCGAAGATCGACAGGTGCTCCCGCTTTAGCCCGGATGAAATCGTCGATCCATCGGTGTCGGTGACGTCTTCGATCGTGTCGAACGCGTCAATGTGCGCGATGATGCGTTCGATCTCCTCGGAATTGTAACCCAGTTTCTCAAGCGCGGGCTTGACCGTCTGATTGACAATTTTGAACATTCCGCCGCCGGCGAGCAGCTTGTATTTTACGAGCGCGATGTCCGGTTCGATTCCCGTTGTGTCGCAATCCATCAGGAAACTAATTGTGCCTGTCGGCGCGAGCACGGTGACTTGTGCGTTACGATAGCCGTAGCGCTTTCCGAGTTCGGCTGCGCTGTCCCAGACTTTCGCGGCTTCCTCTTTCAAATGCGCGAACTCTTTCGCATCCGAGATTTCGCGCACCGCACAACGATGCAGCTCGATTACTTCCAACATCGATGCGACGTTGTCTTTAGCGACGGGATTCGGCACGCCGCTGGCGCGTGCATCGCGATAGCCGGGGAATGGTCCCATCGCTTGCGCCATTCGCGCGCTTTGCTCGTAAGCTTCGCCGGTCATAATGGCGGTGATCGCACCGCAAAGCGCCCGGCCTTCCACGCTATCGTAACCGAAACCGTAACTCATGATCAGTGAGCCGAGGTTCGCATAGCCAAGTCCAAGCGTGCGGAAAATATGCGAGTTCTCGGCGATCTCTTTAATCGGGTAACTCGCGTTATCGACAATGATTTCCTGAGCAGTGATGAAAACGCGCACCGCCGCTTTGAATCGCTCAACATCAAAATCGCCGTCCGCGCTTTTGAACTTCATCAAATTAAGCGAAGCGAGATTGCACGCCGTGTTATCGAGAAAGAGATATTCCGAGCACGGGTTGGTGGAATTTTGTCGATCCGTGCCTTTGCAGGTGTGCCATTTGTGGATGGTGGAATCGAACTGCATTCCAGGATCGCCGCAGACGTGCGTTCCTTCGGCGATTTTGCGCAACAGCGTGCGCGCCTCCTTGCGTTCGCATGGCAGCCCATCGGTCACCCGGCGCGTCCACCATTCGCGACCTTCCAGCGCTGCTTCCATGAATTCGTCGCTTACCCGCACGCTCACGTTTTCGTTTTGATACATGACCGAGCCATACGCGTCGCCGTTGTAGCTGCCGTCATAGCCGTGCTCGATGAGCGCCCACGCTTTTTTCTCTTCCTTCTGTTTGGCGTCGATGAACTCTTCGATATCAGGGTGCCAATCTTTGAGCGTGTTCATCTTCGCCGCGCGCCGTGTTTTGCCGCCGCTCTTCACCACGTTGGCAACTTGATCGTAAACTTTCAGGAATGAGAGCGGTCCGCTCGGCTTGCCGCCACCGCTTAATTTTTCTCTTGTCGATCTTAGCGAAGTAAGATCCGTGCCCGTGCCGCTGCCGTACTTGAAAAGCATCGCCTCGCTCATGGCCAGCCGCATAATGTCTTCCATCGTGTCGTCCACGCTCTGGATGAAGCAGGCGCTTCCCTGCGGATATTCGTATTGAGAGGCAGCTCGTTCCGCTTTGCCAATCTCGCAATCGTAAAAATAATTGCCGGCGCCCGCGCCCTTGCCCACGCCGTATTGGTGATACAACCCAACGTTGAACCAGACCGGCGAGTTAAACGCGCCATGTTGGTTCGCGCAGAGCCAGGTCAATTCGTCGTAAAAAATCTCTGCAGCTTCTGCATTCGCGAAATAACCATCCGCTATTCCCCAATCGGTGATGGTCCGCGTCACGCGATGAACCAGTTGCCGGACCGACGTTTCCCGTCCGCCATTGTGGGGATCGGTACCGTTCGCAATATCGCCGTAGAAATATTTCGAGACCGCTATTTTGGTCGCGAGCGCGCTCCAGTTTTTCGGGACTTCGATGTCCTCCTGTTTGAAGATGACTTTTCCGCTGTCATCAGTGATTTCCGCAGTGCGCTGCTCCCACTCGAGCTGGTCGAAGGGCGCTATAATCGCATCGCTAAAGACGCGCTTAAAATGCAAACCTGTATTTATCGTTTTTGCGGCCCTGTTTTTCTGGCGGTTCGCCGATATACGCGATTGATCAAGCGAGGCAGACGGAATTCCACGTTTTAATTGAATCATGGCGGTGAAACGGGTTGCTGGTTAAAACTTGTGAATAATTTCGATTAGCGAGGGAGCCGAGCCATCAATAACCTGTCAATCACGGTTAATAACAAGATACTGGGGATACGGCCTCGCGGACATACAATATGCGGTGCGAAACGAATCCATGGCAAGCCTAAAATTGTGACATTTTTTGGCCTCTCCGTGCCGGGTAGAGTCGATTGAAGGTTTTCGCGAGTTGGCCTCAATCGCCCGCCCTTTTGGCCAACGGTCGATGTAGCGTTCATCTGTTCCACAACAGCCGCCGAGAATCGTGAGATCGAATTCCCGTGCACACGATTCTCGGGTTCAGCCTCGAAGCTCGCGTGACGGTTGCCTTTGAAAACTTGCCGCTGTGTCCGATGATTGCGCGTCGTAAATTAAGATCGACAATACGGGAAACGGGGAAGGGTGGCTGAGTCCGGTTTAAGGCACTCGACTCGAAATCGAGCGTGGGGAAACCCACCGTGGGTTCGAATCCCACCCCTTCCGCCATCTTGATTCTCACGGACGTGAAAACAAAATCCATCGCACCATGCGGGAAGCACGCGACGCGGCGTCGAGAAGCGAAATCACAAATGAGGGTTCCTCCCGCGTCTCGAAGAACCGATTAAAAAACAGGAAAGGCCACATGGAAAGAGCTTTTCCAAACCGAACGGAAGCGGGCCGGCTACTTGCAAAAAAGCTCGTTAAATATGCCGGTCGCGATGATGTCATTGTGCTTGGTCTGCCGCGGGGCGGAGTGCCGGTAGCATTTGAAGTCGCGCAGCGGCTTGGCGCGCCGCTCGATGTCTTTATTGTTCGTAAGCTGGGCGTTCCCGGTTTTGAAGAGCTCGCCGTCGGCGCGATCGCCTCCGGCGGCGTGCGCGTTCTAAACGAGGATGTCATGCGCGC
>QHOD01000036.1:0-3945 GCA_003218615.1 Verrucomicrobiota bacterium | reverse complement strand
TGTCGCGAATTCGAAGACGAAGCTGACGAGACGGTCTGCGCGAGCACTCCGGAATTTTTTCAGGCGGTCGGCCAGTATTACGAAGATTTCTCTCAGACCAGCGATGAGGAAGTGCGCGAGCTGCTCGCGCGCGGTGTACAAGAACAATCCACTCGGCAGGCCGCCGGGCCGGCAGGAACAAATCAATGACTGATTCTGAATTTGTTCGCGAAATCGCTCAACCGCTCACTGGCGCCGCAAATGATTATGATGCCCTGTTGGAGCTAATCGGCGACGCGCGATTTGTTTTGCTCGGAGAAGCTTCGCACGGGACACACGAGTTTTATTTCGAGCGCGCGGCAATCACCAAAAGGCTGATCGCGGAAAAAGGCTTCACGGTGGTTGCCATAGAAGCCGATTGGCCAGACGCATATCGCGTCAATCGCTATGCGCGCGGCACAAACCAGGATCGCGATGCAAAGGAAGCGCTGCTGGGATTTCGGCGGTTCCCCACGTGGATGTGGCGCAATACCGTTGCAGTAGAATTTGTGGAATGGCTGCGCGGCTTTAATCAACATGTCGATCCAAAGAAAACGCCAGCCGGATTTTTCGGCATGGATTTGTATAGCCTGCATTCCTCGATCGACGCGGTTCTCAATTACCTCGAGAAAGTGGATCCGGACGCGGCGAAACGCGCGCGTCGCCGTTATGCGTGCTTCGATCATTTGAGCCGCGATCCGCAGGAATACGGCTACGCCGCAACAGTGGGTGCGATCGAATCGTGTGAAGACGAAGTGGTGGAGCAACTCGTTGAGTTGCGAAATAAGGCGGCGGAATTTCTCAGTCGCGACGGGGAAGTTGCCGCCGACGAACTCTTTTTTGCAGAGCAAAACGCGCGGCTGGTCAAAAACGCGGAGCAATATTATCGCTCGATGTTTCGCGGCCGCGCCTCGTCGTGGAATTTGCGCGACCGGCACATGGTCGAAACGATCGAGGCGTTAGTTGCACATCTTAATGGCAGCCGCCATCCGAAAGCGATTGTCTGGGCACACAATTCGCATCTGGGCGATGCGCGCGCGACCGAGATGAGTCAGCACGGGGAACTCAATGCCGGACAGCTCATCCGCGAACGGTTTCCTGATGAAGCGATGTTGATCGGTTTCACTACGCATCATGGCAGCGTGACCGCAGCTTCGGACTGGGGCGCACCTGCGGAACGCAAAAATGTGCGTCCGGCGCTGCCAGGCAGTTATGAAGAATTGTTTCACGAGACCGGCTTGCCCCGGTTTTGGATCGATCTGCGAAGCGCCGGACAGATCGGCGTCCTGCAACGGCGGCGGATCGAGCGCGCCATCGGCGTTATTTACCGGCCGGAATCAGAACGGTTGAGCCATTATTTTCATGCGCGCCTGCCGGAACAATTCGACGCGGTCATTCACATCGATGAAACGCGGGCGGTGGAGCCGCTCGAACGCACGAGCGTTTGGGATGAGGGCGAATTGCCCGAGACGTATCCATTTAAAGTGTGATCTGCGCTTTTAATCTTAATCTTGCTCTTGCTCGGAGGACAACGTTTGAGATTAAGAATAAGAGCAGAAATAAGAATAGGAAGTAGAGATGAATGAAGTGCGGATTCAGGCCGGTCGCGCGACTCTCGATGGCAACCTGACAATTGTTGATGGAGCAACCGCGCTGGTTCTATTCGCGCACGGCAGCGGCAGCGGCCGGCACAGCCCACGCAATCAATTCGTCGCACGCACGCTGAACAAGGCCGGATTGGCCACGCTGTTGTTTGATCTGCTTACGCCTGACGAGGAACTGATCGATGTGCGCACCGCCGAACTTCGATTCAATATCGGCTTGCTCGCCGAGCGGCTTGTTCACGCGACCAGATGGGCAGAAAAAGAACAGCAGACGCGGGATTTGCGAATCGGATATTTCGGATCGAGTACGGGCGGAGCCGCGGCGCTCGTGGCAGCGGCGGAAATCCCGCAAGACGTCGGCGCCGTCGTTTCGCGCGGAGGACGACCCGATTTGGCAGGTGAAGCGCTGCCAAAAGTGCAGGCGCCGACGTTGCTCATCGTCGGTGGTAATGACGATATTGTCATCGAGTTAAACGAGCAGGCGCGCGACCAAATGCGCTGCGAAGTAAAACTGGAGATCGTTCCCGGCGCGACGCATCTGTTTGAAGAGCCGGGCGCATTGGAGCGCGTTGCGCAACTGGCAAGTGACTGGTTCTCGCTCCACGCCGCCGCCAAATAAAGCACTGAGCTGTCATTTATTCACGCGTTGTCTTTATACGTTACTACCCGCCCCCACAAACTCTTTGTCCCCCAAATTCCCGCGCGCAAACATTCCAGTTGAACGATCTGGCTGTGATCGACAAAGAGGTTCACGTCCGCGCCGTAGTTTTTGATATACCACGCGAATACATTCGGATCGGCTGCTTCGAACATGAGCTTCTCCGTGCCAAGCTCGTCGATGAATTTTGCGGGAACATCCGTGCGCCATGGATCTACGTTCTCGGTGATCCCTTCGCTTTCGATCATGATGATCTCCGCGCCGGCCTCGAGAAATCGTTTTGCCTGCGCAATCGACCAGCTCGGATCCCGCGTACCTTCGGCCTCCAGCTCCGCAGTAGACGTGGCGCCGCCCGCGCCGAACTGAATACCAACTTCGGGCTTCGCTTTCATTCCCGATTTGCGCACCAAATCAATTAGACGCAGCCAATCGTCGGTCGGAAGCGAGACGAAACCGGCTGAGATTTCTACAATATCGAAACCGAGCTTCTTACATTCGGCGACATATTGCCGCACCGCGTCGGTGCTTTGGGCGAGCACGCGCTCGATGAACCCGCCTGTGGAAACGAGCACGTCATGCTTGTGACAAAGATCGATAATCTCTTTCACAGCTTTGTTGGGCATGAGGGTGAACGAGCCGCCAGCAAATTTCAGCGAATCGATATAGTTGCCCATGGTTTCGAACAGGTCTTTAAGATAACGGCGACCGACTACGGAGTAATAAGGCCCGCGAATTTCAGTCAGTCCACGTTTCCGCGGCTTCTGTTCGCGCTCATTGATTTGGAGGAACGGAAAACTGCGTTCGCCCTTACTCGCTTTCGCTCTCATTTTTGCTCATTTTGGAAACGTTGCGCGAAGTTGCAGCGCTTGTCTGTGAGCGTCTGACGTCGCGCCGGGCGCATTAGCAATGGAGGCCGAGAGCAAGAGCAGGAGTAAGAGCAAACCAGAAACGAGACAATCATGCTGGGAGCACGGTAGAAAGCGTCACTTCGCTGTCGATTGTCTGCTTGAAAACGTTTTCGACAGTTGCGCCGATTTTCGATCCGTCGCGATCGACGATCCAGACTTGCTGGCCTTGTTCGAACGGGCCGCGCGCCATCACTTTGAGCAAAATGCCGTCTTCTGTGCCCGGGGCGTCGAGGACTTCCGCACAGATTGCTTCCGTCTCGCCGAAGTCGGTGAGTAGCTTCAGTTTGTCGTCGATTTTTGGCTTTCGCATTGGACGATGGATACAGAACTTCCCGCTAGAAGTAATCGCCGCTCGCGCTGCTGGCGAGCGTGTCCGGGGTGGCAAACGAATCATTTAACAAATGACGCGTTATCGCATCACGCAGATCGAAGATTACGAGCCGCTCATTGGAAGGGAGAATGTCGAGCGCATTCGCCAGAAGGCACGCAAGTTCAAGGGGCTGCGCGTGGCGAATTTCAATTCGACTTACTACGGCGGCGGCGTGGCAGAGGCGCTCTCCTCACTCACCCTGCTAATGAACAACCTCGGTCTGCGCACCGAGTGGCGGGTCATCCAGGGCACAGCCGATTTCTTCTCGATCACCAAGAAGATGCACAACGCGCTTCAGGGGGGGAAGATCGATCTCTCCAGCATCAAGAAGGAAATCTTCGAGCAGGTGATTTACGAGAACAGCGTGCGCAACTTCCTCGAACACGA
>QHOD01000035.1 GCA_003218615.1 Verrucomicrobiota bacterium | reverse complement strand
TGAAAACCCGGCAATCGGCTCTGGTAGCGTGTGCCGACCTCGACGCAATCGTCAAAGCGTTGATCGGGCTGGTTCGAAAACCACAAGCGCAATCCCTGTTTTGCCAGTTGATGATGACCGAGATAATGGGTCAGGCCTAAGATGCGCGTCAGGTAACAACTGCTCACTTCGGTAGTCGATTCCCCGACCTTGCGGTCGAACTCGGTTGTTTTTTCGATGATTAGGACGCGCGCTTCGGGACGTTTCCGTTTGAGCATGAGCGCCGTCGCAGCGCCGGAAAACGCGCCCCCGATGATTACGATGTCATATTCGAAATTCATCGCCTTGAGAGGATCGACTTTACCGCGTCCAAACGCAATTGACTTGATTTGGCGTTGAACGCTGGGCGCTGAGCATTGAGCGTTAGGGAAATGGTCCTCACCAACGCGCGTTTGATTTTCCCCGATGGAATTCGCGATGGCCTCGAAGTTGTTGCGGAAGAAGGAAAAATTACCGCGATTCGGGAGCAAACACGCGCGCGCGGAGAAGACATTGTCGATCTTGGCGGAAATTATCTCGCACCCGGCTTTGTCGATCTTCATGTGCACGGTGCAGTTGGCCGCGACACGATGGAAGCGTCCGCGGAGGCGTTTCGAGTCATCTGCGATTTCCATGCGACAGGCGGCACCACTTTGCTTCTGCTTACCACAGCAACGGCACCGATGGATAAACTCGTTGAGGTTCTAGATGCGGTTCGCGATTGTCGATCTTCTAATGACGCGATTGCGGGCGTTCACGTGGAGGGTCCGTTTATTTCAAAGGCGAAATGTGGAGCGCAACGCGCGGAATTCATTCAGGATCCCTCACGGGCCGCAGTGCGACAGTTGCTCGCTCACGCCGATGTGATCAAACGCGTGACGATCGCGCCCGAACTGTCGGGAGCACTCGAGGCGATCGAAAATTTTCACACGCACGGAATCGGCGTAAGCGGAGGACATAGTGATGCGTGGGACGAAGACGCACGCGCCGCGTTCGAACGTGGTATGCGCAGTGTAACGCACACATTCAATTGCATGTCATCAGCGCGACGGCGTGGAATTTACCGCGTTGGCGGTCTGGTCGAGTTTGCTTTGAGCGAACCGGATATCAGTTGCGAACTGATTGCGGACGGCCATCACGTTTCCGCGACGTTGATGAAAATGCTCTATCACGCCAAAGGCCCGCACGGGATTTGTCTTGTGACCGATGCAACCGCTGGCGCGGGATTGCCTGATGGATCTCGGTTCTCGCTTTCCGGGAAGGATTGCATCGTGGAAGGCGGAGTCTGTTTACTTAGCGATCGCTCTGCGCTTGCCGGCAGTGCTTCGCGCATGATCGACCTCATCAAGACGGCCGTCGATATTGTTGGAATTCCGCTGCAGGAAGCGATCGCCATGGCGACAGAAAATCCTGCGCGCGCAATCGGTCTGGAAACGAAAGGCCGCCTGGCGGTCGGAGCTGATGCAGATTTTGCCGTTCTCTCTCCAGAATTGGACGTGCTGCGAACATTTAGTGACGCCGAGGAAGTTTTTTCATTGGAGAAAAATGAGAGTTAAGGCGGAGTTTCGCCAGGACACTAAACGGCGAGAAAGTCCGTGCGAAAGTCCGAGTCAACCTTCAGAGCGAGAAACACTCCTCAGAATTACCAGCCGAGGATTTTCGCGAACATCAGCGGCGCAACGATGGTGGCGTCGGATTCGATAATATATCTCGGAGTGTCGACGCTGAGTTTTCCCCAGGTGATTTTCTCGTTGGGAACGGCGCCGGAGTACGATCCGAAACTGGTGGTGGAATCGCTGATCTGACAAAAATAACCCCACTCCGGAACAGGCGTGCTGACTACGTCTTGATTCAGCATCGGCACAACACAGATCGGGAAATCACCGGCGATGCCGCCACCGATCTGAAAGAAACCGATGGAAGAGTCCTGTGATACCCGACGATACCATTCCGCGAGCTCGATCATGTATTCGATCCCAGAGCGCACAGTGTGGACGTCGGTGATCGCACCGGTGATGCAGCGCGCGGCATAAATATTTCCGAGCGTCGAATCCTCCCACCCGGGAACGAACATCGGAAGATTCTTTTGAGCGGCGGCCATCATCCAACTGTCGCCCGGATCGATCTCGTAGAATTTCTTGAGCCGGCATTCCCTCAAAATCTTGAAAAGAAATTCGTGCGGCAAAAATCGTTCCTTTTTTTTGGACGCGGCGATCCAATCCTCGATGACCACCTTCTCGATCTTGCGGATGGCATATTCCTCTGGAATGCAGGTGTCGGTCACGCGGTTGAGGTGACGGCGCAGCAGCTTTTCCTCGGCCTGCGGGCTCAGCTCGCGGTAGTTGGGTATGCGTTCGTATTGGCTGCGCGCGACCAGATTAAAGAGGTCCTCCTCCAGGTTCGCGCCGGTGCAGGCGATGGCATGGACTTTATCCTGACGAATCATTTCCGCGAGGGAGACGCCCAGCTCCGCCGTGCTCATCGCGCCAGCGAGCGTGATCATCATTTTGCCGCCGCGATCAAGATGCGTGACGTAGGCATCAGCAGCGTCTTTGAGGACTGCCGCGTTGAAGTGCCGATAATGGCGGTCAATGAACTGGCTGATGCTACCTGCTTTCACGCGATCAACTTTTGCGATTTGTTTGTTCATTGTCGATCCACAAGAGATTTATAATGTGGCGCCCGGCAATTGGGCACGCATTTTTTTTGCCACGGCGACACGTCCTAAGGCAGCGAAGCGATAATCCGGGCGGCCAGTGTTTCGGGCGTTATGCCGAGGAGGAGAACGAGCAGAGCAAGCAATGTTAACGACAGTCGCGACAACAAATCGACTTTGACTACTGATGTTTGGGCGGCTGTTTCATCAACGAAAATTACTTTCAGCACGATGAGATAATAGTAGAGAGAGATGAGGCTGCCAAATAACGCCAGCGCGACGAGCCAGAGCAGGCCGTGATTTCCGCCAGCGCCCAACGCGGCGCTGAAGAGGTAGAATTTCCCGAAAAATCCCGCGAGCGGCGGGATGCCAGCCAGCGACAATATGAAGATCGACATGCATCCAGCGAGCAATGGCGAACGGGACCAGAGCCCGGAAAAATCAGAAAAATCGTCGCCACCAGTTTCACGTCGAACCAACGCGACAACACCGAAGGCGCCAACCAACGTGACAGCGTAGATGGTCGTGTAGAACAGCGTCGCGGAAAATCCGTCGCGCCCGCCGGCGACGAGTCCAAGCAATGTGTAACCAGCATGCGCGACAGCGGAGTAAGCGAGCAGACGACGCACATTGGTCTGCGCGAGCGCGACGAGATTGCCAACCAGGATCGACAATGCGGCGAGCGTCGCCAGAACCGGCGACCAGCCGGCCACCATTGCGTGCCAGGCCGCGCCGCCGTGTACCGGCGCGAAGCCAACGAGCACAATTTTTCCTAGCACGACGAACGAGGCGACCTTCGAGGCCGAAGCGATAAATGCCGCGCTGGGGACAGGTGCGCCTTGGTAAGCGTCGGGCGCCCAAAGATGAAATGGGGCGGCGGCAATCTTGAACGCGAAGCCGACGAGAGTCATTATGATGCCGACAGCGAGCAGCGGTTGGACAGATGCGCTCGTCAATTTCTCCGCAATCGCGGCGAGGCTTGTCGTTCCAGACATGCCGTAAACGAAACTGATTCCAAAAAGTGTGAATGCGCTCGCAGTGCTGCCAAAGAGGAAATATTTCAGGCCCGCTTCGGCCGAGCGAAGGTCAGTTTTGTCGAATGCGGCCATGACGTAAAGCGAAAGGCCGAGCAGCTCCAGCCCGATGAAGATCATGAGAAACTCTTCGCTGCCAACCAGCAGCATCAGTCCGGCCGTCGCGAGCAGGATGATTGCCAGATATTCGCCGTGATTGCGCAAAGATTTCTCTGACGGCGTCATCAGCACTGTGAAAACTGCGAGCACGATGCAGATGATTTTAAACAGCGAGTTTAGTGGCGAGATCACCAGCATCCCGCCAAAAAGTGTCGCGTTTTGCGGCAGGACGAGCACGGCACCGATTGCGAATACGAGCCCGAGCGTGGCCACGGCGGAACACAATGCGAACGCGCGCGTGCTCGCGAGGCCAATGGCGAGTACCGCAAGCGCCGTCACGACGATGACGGCTTCGGGCGACGCGAGCTTGAGCAATTCCAGATAACTCATTTCAAACACCTCATCGCTTCAACAGCTGGCATAATGCGATCGAGCAGGAATTTTGGATAAAGTCCGACAGCGAGCGTTGCGAACATAAGGAGAGCGGCGCCTATTTTTTCTGCGGCCGTGATGCTCTGTTGTTCATTCCAGTCCGCGTCCAGCGTCACTCGGCCTTCTTGCATGCGGACGCTCGAGACCGCGTCGCCGAAGAAAGATTTCTTAAGCGCGCGCAAAGTGAACGCGGCGACAAGGACCATGCCGGCACCGGTGATCCAGACGGCCAGCGGGAAAGTTTTCCATGCGCCGATCAAGATTGTGATCTCGGCGGCGAACCCGCTGAATCCGGGAATGCCTATGGAAGCGGCTGACGCGACGACGAATGTGAACGCGGCGAAAGGCAGCACGTGGCTTAGATTCATCCCGGAGAGAGCGTCGAGCTCGCGCGTGTGGGTGCGACGATAGATCATCCGTCCAGCCACCGCAAAGAGCAGGGCCGCGATGACGCCATGCGAGAACATTTGCAGCACCGCGCCCGAGACGCCGAGCGCATTGGCCGTGGCCAAACCGAGCAGGACGAAGCCCATGTGGCTCACGCTCGAATAACCGATGACGAATTTCAGGTCGCTCTGGCGCAGGGCGACGGCCGCTGCATAGAGAATCCCAATTACGGCGAGAATTGCGATCCAGTTGCGCCACATTTCGAAACCCTGCGGAAAAAGATTCATCGCCACACGCAGGCCACCATAAGCGCCAAGCTTCATCACGATGCCGGCTAGCAACATCGAACCCGCGGTGGGCGCAGCGACATGACCGGTAGGCGCCCAAGTGTGCAGCGGCCAGATGCCGGCGAGCACGGCGAACCCGAGAAATAACACTGGAAATGCCCACGCTTGTAGTTGCGGCGCGAATTGGAATTGCGCGAGCTGATTCAGGTCTAACGAGCCGGCCGTCACATAGGCGACAAGGATACCGATAAAGACGAGTGCGCCGCCGAAGAACGAATAAAGAGTCAGCTTCATCGCGCCGTATTCCTTATTGGTCGATCCGAAGATCGCGATTAAAAAATATTTAGGCACGATCACGAGCTCGTAGAAAACGAAGAGCAAAAACAGATCGGCGCTCAGGAAGACGCCGTACGAACCGGCGACAACAAGGAGCAACCAGAAGAAAAACTCATTCTGCCGATGATCGGCATCCCACGAGAAAAGCACCGTGCTCACCGCGACGATGCCGGTGACAAGAACCATCGTGAGGCTAATGCCATCGACCGCGAGATGATAATTCATCCCTAAGCTCGGCACCCATGGCACTCGGACTATTGTGTTGAAGTGCGCAAGATCGACAATCGACGTCTGGAAGAACGCGATGAGGCTCACGACGAAATCCGCAACTGTCGTGACTAACGCAATCCAGCGCGCAAGAAAGCGCGGCATGAATAGCAACACGACTGCTCCCGCAAACGTGATGTAAATCGTCCAGGCGATCATCGACGTTTGCGCACTCGATATCGCGGCATTTTCTCGCGCACATGAAACCCTATTTCACGCCGCGGCTTTTCCGCCGGAGCCATCAACTGCCGGATTGCCTCGATAATTGCGGCAATTTCTTCATCATGTTTCCCAACTCGCCTTTCGAGTCCGGAAAAGTTTCGCGCGAGCTCGCGATTTGTTTCAAGCGTCTGGCGCAGTCGTACAAACGCGCGCATGATGGCGATGTTTACTTTGACCGCACGTTCGCTGTTCAACACGCTGGACAACATGGCGACGCCCTGCTCGGTGAACGCGTACGGCATGTGCCGTCGTCCGCCCCGGCTCTTTGATATTCCAAATTGGAATATCAAACGCTTAGCCTCTTCGGCGGTGAGTTGAAACATGAAGTCCGAGGGAAATCGGTGCCGATTACGATTGACGGCCTTGTTCAGATTCCCAGTAGTTACGCCGTAGAGTTGCGCCAGATCGGAATCGAAGAGCACCTTCTCGCCGCGCAGATGACGGATCCTTTGCGCAATTCGCTCAATCGGAATGACTTTCTTGCTCATTCGAGTGACTCTCAAGAAAACAGCCACGCCATTTGAACGACGGTTGCATTGAAGATGTTGAAGACGAACTGCGGCGCGATGCCGATCACGAACATGAGCAGCGTTACCGGAACGACGACGAGCTTTTCGCTTCGCAAAAGATCGGGAAACGCGCGGCAACTCTCGGCCAGGGGACCGCTGAAGAGCGCCTGCATCGCGCGGGCAAACGCAATCGCCGTGACGAGCAGACCAATGACTGCGATCGCAGTGAACGAAGCCGCCATCGCGAATGAGCCTTTAAAGATAAGAAATTCGCCAATGAATCCGTTCAGCCCCGGCAGACCGAGCGACGAAAACATGGCGACGCTCATCCAGCCGCAAAGGAGTGGCGTTCGTTGCATCAATCCGCCGAAATCATTAATGCCGCGCAGCCCACGGCGCTGCTCAAGCAGGCCGACGTAATAGAACAACGCGGCCGCGGTGATGCCGTGGTTGAAGATTTGCATGAACACGCCGCTCAATGCCGCGTGTGTGTCGATCTTAGCGGCGACGATGGGCGACGCAGTCACCGCGAACAGACCGAGCATGCAGTAGCCGAGATGGTTTATTGACAGATACGCAACCATTCGTTTCAAATCCGACTGGGCCCACGCGGCGAGTGATGCAAAGACAATCGAGCAAACCGCCAGCGCGAGCAGCCATGGGCCGAGGATCTTGATTTCGTTAGGAAAAAGCGGAAGCAGCAAACGCACGAAACCGTAAACGCCCATTTTCGAAAGTATGCCGGTCAGCACCATCGAGACTCCGGTTGGCGCGGTTTCGTAGGCGTCGGGCAGCCAGGTATGAAACGGAAAGACCGGCACCTTGACGGCAAGCCCGAGAAAGATTCCGGCGAAGCCCAGCCACGCCAGTTTTCCCGGCAGCAGCCCGGTTTTTCCGAGACCAGCGAGCGTGGCAAAATCGAACGTTCCATTCACGAAGTAAATCCCGAGGAACGCGAGCAACATCGCGATGCTGCCGAAAAATGTGTAAACGAAAAATTTGGTCGCGGCGCGGTCCCGATTCTCACCGCCCCAGATTTTGATGAGCAGAAATGCTGGAACGAGGCTCATCTCGTAAAATAAAAACCAGAGGACAAAGTTCTGGGCGGTGAACGTGCCGTAGAGCGCCGATTGCATGACGAGCATGAGCGCGGCCGCTCCGCGATCCATCCGTTGCGCCAGGAATGCGAACGGGACGATAAGCGACGTCAGCAAGACCAGCAGCAGACTCAGGCCATCGATTCCGACGAGGTATTCGGCTCCGATACTCGGAATCCACACGTGGCGTTCGACGAACTGAAAAGCGGCGGCGCCGGTATCGAATTTTTGCCACAGCATCAACGCGCAAAACGCCGAGAGTGCATTGAACACGAACGCCATCGAGCGCGTATTTCTGGGCGGCCCAGCATAGAGCGTTAATGCGCCGATGAGCGGAATGATGATGAGTGCGCTGATTAAACCAACCATGCGTAAAGAAGCAACAGCGCGAGCATGCCGATTGCCACGACGCCGAGATAAGTTTGGATTTGTCCCGAGTGCCATCCGGACATGATGCGGCCCAGACCGCGGGTGCCGGTTGTCGTTTTATCAACTCCGGCGTTAATACCGCGCTCGCCGAAGTCGGTTGTAAAGATTCCAAAAAGCTGGCCGAGGCCGCCGAAAGCACGCACCAGACCGTCCCAAACATATCGATCCATCCAATCGGAGAGGTGAGCAGCCGTCCGGCTGAACGCGATCACGGTCTGCGCGTACAACTCGTCGATCCACATTCTGTTTTCGAGAAAGCGAAATAACGCAGGCTGTGCGTATTCGAGCGGATCGGTTTCCGCGGAACGATGTCGATCTTCCAAGCCGGCGCGGCGGTACATCAGGATACCGAGTCCGATGCCGATTGCGACCATTACGAACGACACCAAAAGCATCGGCTGGATCAAATGCGCGATATCAAATCGTGTCGCTTCGCCGGTAAGATAACTGTGCAACCATGGCCAGGCAGGGGTTAGCACAACGCTGAAGAAAATTGCGCAGATCGCGAGCACGATCAGTGGCATTGTCATCACGCGTGGGCTTTCGTGCGCCCGTTCCGAAGCGACGCGTGGGTTCCCGAAAAAGACGTAGATGATTTGGCGCGTCATGTAGAGCGCGGTCAGAATGACGCCGGCCAAAACGAGGTAATAGGGCACGTGCGACTTCGGCCAATGCGCTGTTGCGTATAGAATTTCTTCTTTGGTCCAGCCACCCGAAAAAAAGAGCGGCATACCGCTCAGCGCCATCATGCCAACGGCATAAGTAAGAAACGTCACGGGCATCAGCCGGCGCAAGCCGCCCATTTTACGGATGTCCTGCTCATGATGACATCCGTGAATGACCGAGCCGGCGCCGAGGAACAATAGCGCCTTGAAAAAACCGTGCGCGAGCAGGTGCATGATGCCAGCTGCGACACCGCCCACGCCAAGCGAAACCATCATCAAACCAAGCTGCGACACAGTTGAGTAAGCGAGAATGCGTTTGATGTCGGCCTGAGCGATCGCAATGAGGGCCGCCATCAGCGCTGTGGTTACGCCGATCCAAACAACCACGGTAAGAGAGGCCGTGACGCCGTTAATTGCGCCTAACGAAAACAGCGGATAGACACGCGCGACGAGAAATACGCCCGCCGCGACCATGGTGGCGGCGTGGATTAATGCGCTGACGGGCGTCGGGCCTTCCATCGCGTCGGGCAACCAGACGTGCAGCGGAAATTGCCCCGACTTGCCCACCGCACCGCAAAAAATCAAAAGCGCGATGAAAGTGGCGCTACCGCCGAGCATCGCGAGCCCGGCCCTTTCGAGACAACCATTCCCAGAGTCGTAAAAGAGAAGCGTCCCGCTGCTGTGGTAGAGCCAGAGCATCCCGAGAAAAAATCCCATGTCTCCGATGCGTGTGGTAATAAATGCCTTTTTTGCCGCTGCTGCGGCGCTGGGTCGCTCAATCCAGAACCCGATGAGCAAATACGAGGCAAGCCCGACCAGTTCCCAGAAGACGAACAGTAGGAGCAAACTGTTGGCGATAACGACGCCCAGCATTGCGCCGGAGAAAAACGAGAGATACGCGAAAAATCGGGTGAAGTTTTTATCATCGGCCATGTAGCCGATGCTGAAGACAAAAATGCAAAGCCCGACCAGCGCGATCATCATCAGCATCGCGGCGGCGACCGGATCGAGCACCCAACCGATGCGAAGAGCGTTCTTGCCGAAGGTGAACCAGGTGAAATTCTGAACGGCGCGGAACTCGCTCGTTTGCAGCGTTTGCGAAAACGCGAAGATCGACAATGCGAGCGCTACGATTTGGCCAGCGACTGCAAGTCCCGCCGCACTTTTACGTCGCGAATTCGCCAGACTCAAAATCACCAGCGAAATGGCGAGCGGCACCGCTGGAATCAGCCAGAGATTGTTGACGAGCCAATTCATGGGACGATTACGATCAGGAGCGCCCGCCTTCGCAAGCCTTCGGCGCGCCAGGCGAGCAGCAGCACGAGGTCAGCATTCATCCTTTGAGTTGATCGAGCTGATCGACATTCGTTGTTCGGTAGTGGCGGTAAACGGAAATGACCAGCGCGAGTCCGACAGCGGCTTCGGCTGCGGCGATGGCGATGGAGAAAATTGCGATCATTACCCCAGTGGGTTGGTGTGGTTCGGGGCTGAAACGCCAGAAGGCGATGAAGTTGAGATTTGCTGCCGCGAGCATGATCTCGATGCCGATCAAGATGAAAATGGCGTGACGCCGGCTCAATGCGGCCAGCAATCCAATGCAAAACAGCGCGGCGGAAACGATGAGAAAGAGTTGAAGCGTTGGAGTCATTGCGCAGCGAATTTGATTGGGTAGCGCACGCGTCTCGCGTGCTGGCGATTGCATCACAAGAATGAGCGCTCCGATCAGCGCGGCGGTGAGCAGAAGCCCCACACATTGCAGTGGCCAGACGTAACTGGTCATCAACACTTCACCGATTCGCTTGACAGTGAGCGCTGGAATTTCCGGCGCGGCCATGGAAAGCGATTGCGTCTTGAGAATCGCCCAGATTAAGCCGCCAAACATAGCAATGGCAACGACAACGCCGCTCCAGTTGAAGCCGCGATCTTTTTCGACATCGCGCCGCGTCAGGAGAATCGTGAAAACGATCAGGACTGCGACCGCACCGATGTAAACAAAAACCTGCACCAACCCGACGAACTCCGCGCCCAGCAGAAAGAAGAATGCGGCGATTCCGACAAACGTCACGGCGAAACTCAGCGCTGCGTGCATGAGTTTTTGCAAAGTTGCGGCAGCCAGAGCGCCGGCCAACGTCAGAATAGCGATGACAACAAAAGCGGTGTTGTTCATTCTGCGAAACGGTAGGTGCGCGGGGCGAATTTCCTTCGCGTGTCGAGTAAGATCGACAATGTGAAGTAAACCACTGCGATCACGGCGAACGAGCAGAGCCATCCCCGCCAGCCGCGACCGGCGTAATGCCAGACGGCGGCCGCGATGACGCAGGTGAACGCCATCGGCAACATGAATTTCCAGGCGAAATTCATGATCTGATCGACGCGAGTCCGCGGCAGCGTTCCGCGAAGCCAGACGTAAACGAAAAGCAGGGCGTTCAGTTTCGCGAAAAACCAGACGTAGGATGGAACAAATTCCAGCGCGCGAGCCGGCGCATGCCAGCCGCCGAGGAACAACGTCGCAGCCAGTCCGGTGATGGCGAACATGCCGATGTATTCCGCCATGAAAAAGGTTGCGTATTTAAAACCGGAATATTCGGTCATGTGTCCAGCCACAATTTCGGATTCGCCTTCGGGTACATCGAATGGAGTGCGGTTCGATTCCACCAGACCGGAGACGAAAAACAGAATGAACGCAGCGGCGCCCCAAGGGGTGAAGACGAACCAGCGCGGCACAAAGTCAAACGCGTAGCCATTTTGCGCCGCGACAATCGACTCGGGCGTGAGCGAGCCGACCACCATTACCACGGGAAGCACGGTTATAATGAGCGGGAGCTCGTAACTGATCATTTGCGCAATCGCGCGCATCGCGCCGAGCATCGAAAACTTGTTGTTGCTTCCCCAGCCAGCCATAAAGACGGCGAGTTCCGTCGTCGATCCAACGGCAAAGAAAAAGAGGATACCGCCGTCAATCGTAAACGGGGTCATGTTCCGGCCGTAAGGAATAATGCCGAGGGCAAGAATCGCCGTGGCAGCAATCAAAACCGGGGCCAGAAAATGCACAATCTTGTCGGCGCGCGCGGGCACGATGTCTTCCTTAATGAGCATCTTGATGCCGTCGGCTATTGGTTGAAAAAGCCCGAACGGTCCGACGCGATTCGGGCCATAACGATTTTGAATGCGCCCGAGGATTTTCCGTTCCAGCACGGACATAAGCGCAAAGAGCGTAAGAAACACTGCTAGCAACGCGAAAATGTTAATCAGACTCGATGCAATCTGGATCACCCAGCTGGGTGCGCCTGTTAGCCACGAAAGCAGCCATTGCTTTCCGCTGACGAAGATCTGATCGATGGACTCGCTCACTGCGATGAAGGAAAGCGATGCCCGATTGTTTAATCAAGGCAGAATCGTTTGGCGGCAGCTGAAACGGAAATAATTGGCAAGATTGCCTCAGCGGAGCGGGACGAGCTTCCAATTAATTTTTCCATCCGTAATTTCAAGCCACGCCGCACTTGGGGCCGAACCGCGGTTGGGTCGCGTCACGCAGCCCGGATTCAGAAATAGCACGTTCCCGCGTCTTTCATTGCGCGGGACGTGCGTGTGTCCATGCAGGAGAACATCGACATCGTCCGGCGGCCGGCCTGGCGGGATGTGTTGGAGGCGGAATTTCAAACCTCCGCGCACAAGATCGACAACCAGCGGCCATTCGAAATTGGAGTCGCAATTTCCGCGGACTAAAGTTACCCGAGGGCCGATCGCGCGAAGCTCGTCGAGAATGGTTTCCGCGCAAACGTCTCCGAGATGCCAGATTTCATCCGCATCCCTGGCGATTTTTTTCACGTTTTCCGGCAAACGATTGTGCGTGTCGGCCACAACAAAAATACGCAATGTCTCTCTCGGTTTTTCCGGGTTTATCATACCGGGCAAAGGCCAGAGCGAAAGCTCTGCCCAAAACCGCACCCACGCGCATCCGACTCGCCTGCAGTTTCAAATTGCGATCGGAGCGATTTTCCCGAGCAGAGCGAGGGACGATCAGTTATGGGTAAAGTTGGCCGTCTCGCTGATGGGTCCCATTATGGTGATGGAACGCGGATTATCCGGTCCAGAGTATGAGCCCGTGCCGCTGCCAGTCCAATTGCTGAAGCTATAACCGGTGGATGGCGTTGCGCTGATCGAGACACTGCTGCCACTGGTTTTCCAGTTGCTCCCGGGACTTACATGGCCGCCTGTCCCAGCGGTCATGGTCAGGTAATATTGGGTGCCGAATTTCGCCGTGTAGGTCGTGCTCTGGGTTGGGGCGACGGTATGTGAGATGGCCCCGCCGTCACTCCAGCTACTAAAGTAGTAGCGAACACCTGGGTCACCGGCCTGCGGCGTAGTGGTCGCGATGGTATGAGACGAACCCGGCGTCCAGTTAAATGTTTTCGCGGCGCTGTAATTGGTGCCATCGACGCTGAACGTACGACCGGCGGGAGTTGCTTGGACAGTCACCTGCATTGGGGGCGTAAAGGTAGCTGTCTCGGTGATAGGCCCGTTCATCGTGATGTTAACCGGATTAGTCGTTCCAGAAAAGGAGCCCGCTCCGCTGCCGGTCCACTTGCTGAAACTGTAACCGGCGGATGGCGTTGCACTGATGGAGACACTTGTGCCAGCGGTTCTCCAGCTGCTCGCGGGACTTACCTTGCCCCCTGTCCCAGCGTTCATGGTCAGGTAATATTGGGTGCCAAATTTCGCCGTGTAGGTCGTGTTCGTGGTTGGGGCAACGGTATGAGAGATGGCCCCGCCGTCACTCCAGCTACTAAAGTAGTAGCGCACACCTGTGCCACCGTCCTGCGGCGTAGGGGCCGCAATGGTATGCGTCGAACCCCGCGTCCACGAAAATGTGTGGGTGGCGATGTAAACCGCGCCATCGACGCTGTATGTGCGACCGGCAGGAGTTGTTTGGATAGTTATCTGAAGCGGAGGAGGACAAACTGCCCATTTTTGACCGAAGCCGGTGTCCGGGGCGCGATCCATGGGCTGAGTGAAGACCAATCCAGATCCGACCGCTCCTTCTCCAGCAATTGTCAGTCCGTAAGGATTGGTTACTGCCGGCGTGCCGTTCACATTCGTGATCGGAATGGTGGGATTTCCGACGCCACTCATCGGCACGTCCGCGGTGATCGTGCCGTTAACGCCAGGATTAAAGGTGCCTGTCGTGCTGTTGAAAGTGGAGAGCTGATTGTTGCCGGTGTTGAATTCTCCCCACGTGTAGGTGACGAGAGGTCCGGGACTCACGTCAACCTGGGTCGCGTACGTCTTTCCGTTGTTCGCTGTCCAAACGACATAATAGGTTGTAAACGTTGTGCCGGGCGATGGCGTGTCGGTCAGATTCGCCAGCGTCATCTTAGTGGTAATTGTTGTCGCCGGAGTATCGGCGGAAAATGAGATCGCTGTGATGTCGGCCTGGCTAGTTGGACCTAGCCCGCCTGGAGCGGGATTGATGGCGTCCCCTGACGCATCGGTGACGACGTTGTTACCACTGCACGAATAAGGCAGAACTACCGGCGGAGTGGGCCCGACCGTCAGATCTATCTCGTTGCTTGCATTGCTGGTACCGACCGCATTCACCGCTTTGACGACATAGAAATAATGCGGCACGGATGGATCGGCCGTCGTATCCTGAAATGTCGTCTTACTGCCGCTAGTCTGGCCCAGTAAGACCTCGGTGCCAGAGCTGGTTCCGCGCAAGATTTGGTAGCTAGTGATGTCCGAGCCGCCGTTATCCGGTGCCTTCCAACTGAGATGCGAAGCAGTGACGTCGCGTGTGCCCGAGAGACACGGCGGTTTTGGCGCCAACGCCGTGGTGGTGTCCGTGTTTCCGTCATTGGTAGCGAACAAACTCTTGCCGCCTGACTGGCGGGCCACACGCATAAAGGCGACGAAATCGTTGGGGGCAGTGCCGCCGATGCAACCGTCGCTGACGCAACCGTCACTATAGCCATAAAGAACCCGGCCTTTGTCGTCCGCGGTGATTTCGTTGAAATCCAGTAGATTGCGATCATCATGGCTGCCGCCCTGCTGCCAGATGCCGGTCATGCTTTGTACTGGATCATTTGGGGTGGCATTGACAGTCGTCCAGGTCGCGCCGCCGTTGTACGTGGTGGCGATAAACGCATACCATTTGCCTGGGAAACTCGATGCCTGGTAATCTCCGGCGACATCAGTGCCAAGGAAACCAACCCCCGCTCGGCCCGATGTGCCTCCTACTGCTTCGATTTCCGCCGCATTCTTGATGCCGTGCGTGGCGCCGATGTCGAAGTAGTTGCTCCAAGTGATAGTGTTATCCGCGTTACGGTGACCTTTCACCGCGCGCGCATGGCCTTCAGGCGGATTGCCGGCCGACACCGGCTCGTTGTTGACATAGGCATAGTAGATGTTGCTGTCTGAATCGATCGCGATCGACGGATCAGCCCCTTGTATCTGGGAAACGGCATTGGGCACATTGAACGTGACCCACGTTACGCCGCCGTCGGTGCTGAAGACGCCGCCCTGCAGTCCGCTGCACTGGTTCACCGGGAGCCAAGCGGTGCCATCTGGTGCGACATGAATGTGGCCATGCAGTCCGCCGCAGCTGCCCGCGCCTTGTCCGGTATAGGCAAGCACACCGGGGCCGTAGCTGGCGCCGAGAGTATCGCTTCGATAGCAGGAAGCCGGACCGACGATATCCTGCGAGCAATAATAGACAGCTTCCCCTTGGTTCACGGCCGTAATGAGCGC
>QHOD01000034.1 GCA_003218615.1 Verrucomicrobiota bacterium | reverse complement strand
CGCCGTGCTCTATCGCGCGCATTATCACGCGATCGAGTTGCAACTGGAGCTTTCGCGGCGCGGGATTCCGTATCAAATCACCAGCGGCATTCGGTTCTTCGAGCAGGCGCACATCAAGGATGTGACCTCATTCATCCGATTCGTGGCGAATCCGCGCGACGAAGTCGCATTTAAGCGAATGGTGAAGTTGCTCCCGGGCATCGGCAATCGAAACGCCGAAAATCTTTGGAAGGGGTGGGACAGGTCGCTTAACGAACAAGGCGAAATCACATCATGGGGTGAGAGATTGTTGTCGATGAACGTGAGCGCCAAATCAAAAAAAATGTGGGAACAGCTTGCCCACACGCTGGACGAAATCGCACCAGCGGGGCAACCCAACCCGCCATCCGAGATGATCCGGTCGGTGGTCGAAGCCATCTACGATGACTACGCCAAGGTGAATTTCACAAACTACGAACTGCGGCGCGAAGACCTCGATCAACTCGCGCTTTTTGCGCGCCGGTTTAAGGACGTACACGAATTTCTTTCGCAATTGGCGCTCATCAGCAATGTCGACGCGGAAGCGGCGCCGAACCAAACCAGCAACAAGGAAGCAGTCAATCTTTCCACGGTGCACCAGGCCAAAGGTCTCGAGTTTCACACGGTGTTCGTGATTTGGTTGACCGACGGAATGTTTCCGAGCAGCCGCTCGCTCGACACGCGCGATGCGCTCGAGGAAGAGCGGCGTTTGTTTTATGTCGCCATCACGCGCGCACGCGATGAACTTTATCTCACGTTGCCGCACATGCGGTTAAGCGGAGGCTATGGTGACGTTTTCCAGCGGCCATCGCGATTTCTGAAAGAAATTCCCAACGCGCTCGTCGAAGACTGGCAGGTGCAACGGAAATGACGAGGAAAGCTCGGAATAATCAAATGACGACAACGTGTTCGGATTTCGTCATTCCTTCGTGCTTCGTCATTCGTCATTCGTCATTTTTTTGCGAATGAACCTCTCGCCCGACAAGAAGATCGCCGGGATTCTTGTCCCATTGTTTGCGCTGCGAGGCGAAAACGATCTCGGAATCGGCGACCTCGGTGCGTTGCGGGAGTTTATCGATTGGGCCGCCGAAATTGGGTTCGAACTTGTTCAGCTCCTGCCGATCAACGAAACCGGGACCGATAACAGCCCTTACAACGCGATCAGCGCGATGGCGATCGAGCCGACAACGCTGCACCTTGCGCCAAACTCCCCAGGAGATTTAACCCGCAACGACTTTGATGCCGTCATCGCAGATATCGATCTTGCGACCCTGCGGCATGGCGAAGTGAAATATCGGCAGGTCAAAAAACTGAAACGCCGCTTGCTTGAAAAAGCATTCGCGAATTTCTCTGGCCACGCCGGAAAGGAACGGCAGTCGGAGTTTGTGCAATTTTGCGAAGAGGAAGCCAGCTGGCTGGACGATTACGCATTATTTCGTGTCCTGATGGAGGAGAACGAGGAGAGCGCGGCGTGGACTCGATGGCCGGCGCAACATCAGTCGATTAGCAGAGCCCGCGTCTGGCTACACGATCTACCGCAAGATCGACAGGCAGCCATAGCAGAGCGCCAGAATTTGTTCCGTTATGTGCAGTGGTTGGCCCACCAACAATGGCGCGAGATCAAATCGTATGCCGAAGAACGCGAAGTTGCGCTAATGGGCGATATTCCGTTTGGCGTCAGTTACTACAGCGCCGACGTTTTCGCGCGACCGGATGAATTCGTACTCGATTGGTCCGGTGGCGCGCCTCCCGAACTCTATTTCAAGGACGACGAGTTCACTCAGAAATGGGGACAAAACTGGGGCATTCCGCTTTACCGCTGGGAGACGATGCGCGCGAACAATTTCCAGTGGTGGCGCGAGCGTGTGCGTGCTGTCAGGCGCATTTTTCACCTCTTTCGCATCGATCACGTGCTCGGATTTTATCGCCTCTACGCATTTCCGTGGCGACCGAGGAAGAACAAACAATTTCTCGCGCTCGATCGACAAGAAATGCTCGAACGGACTGGCGGCCGCGCGCCACATTTCGCACCGCGTGACGACGAAACCCCGGGGAACTGCGAAGCAAATAAACACGACGGCGAGGAATATTTGCGCGTTGTGCTGGAGGAGGCTGGCGCCACCCGCGTGATTGGCGAAGACCTGGGAACGGTGCCCGAGTACGTCCGGCCAAATCTGCGCTCACTCGGCATCGCCGGATTTAAAATTCCGCAATGGGAAGTTCACAATGAACAAGTCACGCCCGGAGACAAATATGAGCGGCTTTCGGTTGCGACTTACACAACGCACGACCACAAGCCAATCCGCGCTTTATGGGAGGAAGCTTTCGAACGTCCTGCCGCGACCTCGGACCAATCGAGATACGAATTGGCCAAAATCGCGGTCTTCGCCGGATTCGATCCAAAGATCGATAAGATCAATTTCGAAAAAGATTTTTATCCGGCGATCATGGAAGCTCTTTTCAAAAGTGAAGCCTGGATTGCCATCGTGATGATCACCGATCTGCTGGCGCAGAAATACCGATTCAACGTTCCCGGCACCGCGGCAAATTTGAATTGGACACGGCGACTGCAAAGCAGTGTCGCACAGCTTCGCTCCAGCCCAAAAACGCAAGCACGAATGCGTTTGATCCATAATTTGCTGGAAAAAAGTGGGAGAATTTAGCCACGGATGAACACGGATTTTCTCGGATGAGAGAATTGCATTTGGAAAATCCGTGTTTCATACGTGTTCATCCGTGGCTAATTGAATCATGAAGTCTCCACTTAAAGTCGCTGTCACCGGCGCTGCCGGACAGATTGGTTATTCGCTGCTTTTTCGGATCGCCTCAGGTGAAATGTTCGGGCCGGACCAGCCGCTCGCACTGCATCTCATTGAAATTCCAGTTGCGCTCGGGGCGCTCGATGGCGTGGTGATGGAGTTGCACGATTGCGCCTTTCCACTGGTCGAATCGATTGTGCCCACGGCTGATCTGGATGAAGGATTCCGCGATATCAACTGGGCGTTGCTGGTTGGCAGCATCCCGCGCAAGGCCGGCATGGAGCGGAAAGATTTGCTGGGGATCAACGGCAAGATTTTCATCGGCCAGGGTCAGGCAATCGAACGGAATGCTGCCTCTGATGTGCGCGTGCTGGTGATCGGAAACCCGTGCAACACGAATTGTCTGATTGCGATGAACAACGCGAAGGAAATTCCGCGCGATCGCTGGTTTGCCATGACCCGACTTGATGAAAACCGGGCGCGGGCCCAGTTGGCGCATAAGGCAGGCGTGGAAATCAACCGCGTCACCAACATGACGATCTGGGGAAATCATTCCTCGACGCAGTATCCAGACTTTTACAACGCAAAGATCGACAATCGACCAGCGAATGAAGTGATCCAGGATGACAAATGGCTAAAAGAGGAATTCATCGCCACCGTGCAGCAACGTGGCGCAGCGGTGCTCAAGGCCCGCGGACTTTCTTCCGCCGGTTCGGCCGCGAACGCGATTGTCGGTAGCGTTCGTTCGCTCACGAATGATACGCCGGGCGACGATTGGCACAGCGTCGCGGTTTGTTCGGACGGAAGTTACGATGTCGATAAAGGATTGATCTCGTCATTTCCGGTTCGCGTGCGCGGTGGCAAATGGGAGATTGTGCAAAAACTTCCCATCAACGAATTCAGCCGCGGCAAGATCGACAAATCGGTCGCGGAACTGAAAGAAGAAAAATCGCTGGTTACTGATCTGCTGGGGTAGGGACGGATCTCCGAGCCGTCCGTTGCGACGCGCCCGCCGGTCGCGCAGCTACCTTAATTTTTCCCCGGTCAATCGCTCGAATGCTTCCACGTATTTGGCGGACGTTTTCGTAATTACATCCTGCGGCAACGACGGCGCCGGCGGTGTCTTGTTCCAATCGAGCGTCTCCAGATAATCGCGAACAAATTGCTTATCGAAGCTGGGCGGGCTTTGCCCGACGATGTATTGACCTTTTGGCCAGAAACGAGATGAATCCGGCGTCAGACACTCGTCGATCAAGAGCAACTGCCCATCGACCGTTCCAAACTCAAATTTCGTGTCCGCTACAATGATGCCGCGTTGCGCAGCATGATCGCGGCCGGCGGCGTAAATTTGCAAACTCAAATCGCAAACGCGCTCTGCCATTTCGTTGCCCAAAATTTGCCGGCACTCGTTCATGTCGATGTTCAGATCGTGGCCGGTGTCGCTCTTTGTCGCCGGCGTGAAGATTGGCTCTGGCAATTGCGAAGCCAGTTTTAGGCCCGAGGGCAATTTGATGCCGCAAACGCTTTGCGATTCCTGATATTCTTTCCAGCCCGAACCAGCGAGGTAGCCCCGCACGACGCATTCCACCGGCAGCGGTTTCGTTTTTCGCACGATCATCGAACGGCCGGCAAGCTGGGGGCGAAACGCCTGCAATTCTTTCGGAAATTCATCGAAGTTTGCGGTAACGAAATGATTCTTAACCTTGCTGAATCGCTTGAACCAGAACGCGGAGAGCTGATTCAGGACCGCGCCTTTGTGCGGAATCGGATCTGGCAAGATCACATCAAACGCGGAGAGGCGATCGGTGGCAACAAAGAGGAGCGTTTCTCCGAGATCAAAAACTTCGCGCACTTTGCCGCTGCGCAGTTTTTTAATGTCGGGAAGATCGAGAAAGGATTGTGGAGAGACCGCCATAAGTGCGACATCATTACTGCATGGGTGGAATCGTCGTCAAACCGCGTGCGCGAATTTTGCATGGACATGATTGGGTATTTTCCAGTGAGGTCCTGAAGGTTTTCGGTAAACCGGCGGATGGCGACGTTATCTCGCTTAAAGATGGCCGTGATCACCTGATTGGGAGCGCCATTTACAATTCGAAATCGCAAATCGTGGCCCGGCGTTTCTCACGGCGAAAGCAGGATCTTGACCTGGATTTCTTCAAACGCCGGATCGCGCAAGCAGCAGAATACCGGGAACGACGAGCGGTGGATTCGAAACTCTGCCGCGTGGTCTGGAGCGAGAGCGACGGCTTGCCCGGGGTAATCGTCGATCGATATGGCGATTATTTCGTGTTGCAAACGGTCACGCTTGCAATGGACCTGCGAAAGGATTTGATCGCGAATGCGATTGTCGATCTTTTTGGCGCGGTAGCGATCATTGAGCGAAACGATGCGCCGGTTCGCCGCGCGGAAGGCCTTGAATTGCGCAGTGGCGTTTTGAGCGGGGATGCTTCTTCGCAAATCGCCATCGAAATCGACGGCCTAAAGTTCGAGGTCGATCTTTTGCGCGGACAGAAGACCGGTTTTTATCTCGATCAAAAGCAGAACTATCGAGCCGTTGCACAACATGCCAAGGACAGGCGTGTGCTCGATTGCTTCACGAATCACGGCGCATTTGCATTGGCTTGTGCCCAAGGCGGAGCGATCGAAGTTACCGGCGTGGAAGAAAATTCAGAGAATATCGCGGGTGCAAGACGAAATGCTGCGCGAAACGGTCTAAAAGTGGAATGGATCGAGCAGGATGTTTTTCAATTCCTGCGAGGAGCCGAGAAAGCGGGAGCACAATATGACCTGATCGTTCTCGATCCGCCGTCGTTCACGAAGACGAAAAGCGGGTTGCGTGATGCCGTGCGTGGCTATCGTGAGCTCCACGTTCGCGCCTTCAAACTTTTGTCGAAAGATGGATTGCTCGCGACATTTTCCTGTTCGCATCACGTCAGTGAAAACGCGTTCGCCCTAATGATCGCCGATGCGCTGGTGGACGCGCGGCGGTCAGCGCGCCGGCTTCGCCGCTTTGAGCAGGCGCCGGATCATCCGGTGCTGCCCACTTTGCCAGAAACAGAATATTTCAAAGGCGTCTTGCTCGAAATGATGCCGGGCCGGTGAAGGAGAAGCTCCAAATCCCAAGCTCCAACATCCAGAGAAACTTAAAGCTTCAATCTTCGATCCGTCTGTGGCGTTTTGCTTGATGGTTGGAACTTCTTTGGAGTTTGGATGTTGGAATTTGGCGCTTTGTCTGGGAAGCTTTGACGAAAATTTTCGCGCGTCCAACGCCGAAATGTGTGGAATTCTAATGTCTCCTCATTAATATGGCGCTTGGCGACCTCGGATCGAGCGAGCCGCGGTGAGTCACGATTTATCATGCCAGAAAAAATTCGACCGATCGAACAAATGCTGGACCTGAGCGAGGAAGAAGCGCTCTCTGCCGAGCATCTCGACTCGCAAATGCAAAAAGCCCAGGAGCAACTGCTCCAGCTCAAACGCCAACAGGAGCTGATTGAAAAACAAAAGCGCGAACTCGAGGAGTTGAGCCGTCGTCAGGAAGAGCTGGAGCGCGGCCGCACGGAAATGACCGACAAACTGACGCGCTCGCTGGTTGTGCTCGAGCGCGAAACGTACAACGCGCAAAAGCGGCTCGAGCAGCTTCGCGCGACCCGGGAAAGTTTCGGGCAGCATTTGGAATTAATTGAAGCCATCGATCCAAAAAACTGGGATTCAGCTGATTTGCACAAGGAATTGAGCCGGGCGTTGAGCACGGTGGATGACGCACGCACGGAGTACGCCGAACAGCGCAGCCGGCTGCAAGCGACCGACCAGAACGCCGGTGAGGCATCGCTGCCCGACGCAGTAGGCGATAGTTACAGTGTCAACGGCGGACGCTCATTTTCTCAGTGGTTGCAAATCGGCATCGCGCTCACTTTGCCGCTGATCATTTTTGGCGTAATTGCTCTTGCTGTTTTCTTCTGGATGGCCAGCCGGTGATGGCGATGTTTAGTCGTTCGCCTAAATCGACTCCGCCACTTCGCCGCAGGCAGGAAGAATTAATTAGTCGGGAGGCGGAGCTGCGCGAAAGGGTCGAACAACTTGAGCGCATGATCTCGAATACATCTCGGATCACGGCGGACACACCTCGACCGCGGCGAGAGGAGGGGCGCACAAAAACCACTACCTCCGACAAGCGATTCCATGTCTCGGTGGCGCTGCCAGACGAAGGTTACTCCAATGAAAGCGGGAGCATTCGACGGCCTCGTTCGCTGCGCAAGGAACGACGTGAGGGGCGGATCGTTTTTCTCGTCCTGGTGATCGCGTTGGCGGTGGCGGTCATCTGGTTAGTGAGCCATCTGCATTTTTAATCGAGACAATCATGCCCAAAGCTTCGGATCTCGATGTTGCGTACGTCGCCAGGCTGGCACGGCTAAATCTGACCGACGCGGAGACCACGCTTTTTCAGAAGCAGCTGGGTGACGTTTTGAAATATGCCGACAAGCTGCGCGAAGTGGACGTCAGCCATGTGGAGGCTGCCGCGCATGCGGTTCCGATTTTCAATGTCTTTCGCGAGGACGAGGCGCGCGATTGGTTCAGGGCGGAGCAGGCGCTAAGCAACGCCCCCCGCCAGGCAAACGGCCTTTTCATCGTCACGAAAGTTGTGGAATGACGGAAAAAGATTTGCCGGCGCTGAACATCGCCGATCTGCAATCTCTTTTGCGTCGCCGGGAAGTCTCGCCCCGCGAAGTGCTCGATGCCTTGCGAGCGCGCATTGAAGATGTCGATGGAGAGGTCGACGCCTATCTCTCAACTAATTTTGAAGCTGCCACAAAGGAAGCGGAGAAAGCGAATGTCGATCTTCCTCTGGGCGGCGTGCCGATCGCGATTAAAGACATCATCAGCGTAGCAGGCGAGCCCTGCACGTGCGCGTCGAAGATTTTGCGCGGTTATCGCGCGCTTTACGACGCGACCGTGATTCAAAAATTGCGCGCCGCCGGAGCAATTCCATTTGGCAAAACCAATATGGACGAATTCGCCATGGGTTCGTCCACGGAAAATTCCGGTGTTAAGCTGACACGAAATCCGTGGGACTTGTCGCGCGTGCCCGGCGGTTCCAGCGGCGGTTCGGCTGCGGCAGTTGCCGCAGACGCAGCGTTCGGCGCGCTTGGTACCGATACCGGTGGCTCAATTCGGCAACCGGCCGCGCTTTCGGGGATCGTGGGTTTTAAACCTAGCTATGGCCGAGTTTCACGATTCGGTCTGGTCGCGTTCGCTTCGTCGCTCGATCAAGCTGGGCCTTTGACAAAAACCGTCCGCGATGCCGCGCTTATTATGAACGCGATTGCCGGTCATGATCCGCAAGACTCGACCTGTCTTAACGAACCGGTGCCTGATTACACGGCGGCACTGGGTCGCGATTTGCGTGGCGTCCGGTTGGGCCTGCCCAAGGAGTACATGATCGAAGGAATTGAACCGCAGGTAAAATCCGCGATCGATGCGGCGATTGCACAACTCGAAACACTCGGGGCAGAGATTGTCGATGTTTCTTTGCCGCAGACTGATTATGCCATCGCTGTTTATTACATCCTGGCCACGGCCGAGGCTTCGGCAAACCTGGCGCGCTTTGATGGCGTTCGCTACGGACATAGGGCGGAAGACCCAAAAGATTTGCTCGATCATTACGGCCGCACCCGCGAGGAAGGTTTCGGCCCGGAAGTGAAACGGCGCATCATTCTCGGCACTTACGTTTTGAGTTCGGGTTACTACGACGCTTATTATTTGCGCGCGCAAAAAGTCCGCGAGCTGATCCGCCAGGATTTTGCCAAGGCGTTCGAGAAAGTGGACGTATTGATTTCGCCGACTTCCCCGGTGCCTGCGTTCAAACTCGGCGAACGCATGGACGATCCGTTGCAAATGTATCTTGCGGATATCTTCACCAGCCCCGCGAATCTCGCCGGAATTTGTGGAATCAGTGTGCCGTGCGGCTTCGCCGAGACCGATGGCCATCGCTTGCCTGTTGGTTTGCAGTTGTTAGGAAAAGCCTTTGATGAGGGGCGCATTTTGCAAATCGCGCACGCCTACGAGCAAAGCACGGACTGGCACAAGACGCGTTCGCCGATCGCCGCGAGCATGCGAGACGTGTGAACGATTCGGCGAAATCGATCTGGGCTGCGCTCGATCGCCGGTTAAATAGCCCAGCCGGCTTTCGCGGCCTGGTGTCGATTTTTATCGTGCTGACGATCGCGTTCTCGGCCGTCCCGCTCCTCCATTATTTCCGTGGCCGCAGTATCATAGATTACAAACTATGGTACGACACCGGCAAATATGTGCTCGCTGGTGATGAGATCTTTTTCCTTCGCTCCGGGAAGTACGACTTTATGTATCCCCCGCCCTGCGCGCTGTTGCTGGCAGGGGCGAGTTTGCTGGGGCAAGGAGGATTAATTCTTCTACTGGTCGCGATCAATTCGGCAGCCTGGCTTTATAGCGCCCGGCTAACAGCAATTCTTGCCGCCGGCCACCGCTCCATAAGAAATGTATGGCTCTATCTGATTCCGAGTCTGCTGGTAATCGTTTACATCTGGTCTAGCTACCACCTCGGCCAGCCGAATCTGGTATTGCTTGCGCTGATGCTTGGCGCTTTTGTTGCGCTACGGGCGAAGCGCGAAATTTCCGCAGGGGCGTTGATTGCGGTGGCTGCTGCGATCAAAGCATTTCCAGTAATCGCGATTATTTATCTGGTTTACCGGCGTTACTGGAAAGCGACGGCCAGCCTGATCTTGACGCTAACGTTTTTGCTTCTCGTTTTACCGGCGCCGTTCCGCGGATTCGAGCGAGCATGGCGCGATCTGGAGAAGTGGAGCGTGGGGATGTTGAAATACGACGCAGCCGGCGTGGGCCAGCGCCCCAGGCGCAGCTTTACCTGGAAAAATCAATCTCTTGTTGGTGTCGCCAATCGCTTACTTCGGCACGTCGATGCCGATGCCGCTTCCGCTCCGGATACACCGACCTATGTAAACTTCGCCGACCTTCGGTTCCCGACCGTCAACGCGATCCTGATCGGCGTCGCGCTGGCGCTGGGCATCCTGTTTACGGCAGTGATGCCGCAGCGTGGTATGCGCACGGCGGAGAGCGACGCGATCGAATTCGCATTGCTCCTTTTGATGATGCTAATGATCACTCCGCTTTCGTTCGGGTATTTCTTTTCCTGGCTCATGCTGCCGTTTGCAGTGATAACGCAACGCGTGATCGACGGAAAAGGCTTAGCCTCTCTTTGCTGGAGTTTGCCGGCGCTCGCGATACTTGCGTTGGCGTTGCCATTCCCACGCGGCGCGCAACTTTACGGTAATACATTTTTTGCCGCGCTGCTGCTATTTATCGGACTCTCAATTGAGCTGATCCGCTGCAAGCGACAAGGCTGGCAAAGACAAGCCGGCGGCGGCTGGAAGCCCGCCGGCTAAGGAATTGGCGTGTCAGTCAACCCGAAACGCCAAAAGCTTTCGGGGTTTTCGCAGGACGATACGGCCAGCGGGCCAAATGCCGGAACATCGCTCGCGACCATCGGAGAAAAAATCGCAGCGCAACATTGAACGACATTTTCGATTTTCCACGGACGCGGTCGCGGAAAGCAATCGGAATTTCACACACGCGCAAGCTGCGGCCGCTATGCACAATCGTCTCGAAGGCAATTTTAAAACCGCTGGTATGTGGTCCGATTTCCAGCAATCGCCAGCGCGCAATGGCAAAGAAACCACACATCGAATCGTGCACGCCCGTGAGCGGATAAGCGAGGGCCGCTCCTGCTCGCGACACCATCCGGCGCCACAGCGGCCAGCCCGGCGTCGATCCGCCTTTAACATAGCGGCTTCCGACCACCATGTCCGCAGTGCCGGCAAACAACGGGGCCAGCAAATCTTTGATCCGCTCGGGCGGATGGCTCAGGTCTGCGTCCATCACAAGAAGAATTTCCCCTTGCGCAGCCCGCGCACCGGACATGATCGCGCCCGCTAATCCAAGCTCTGTGCCGTCTTGTTCTATCAAGCGAAGCGAGCAACGTCCCGCAAGACCGTAAATCATATCCCTGGTCGCGTCAGTTGAACCCTCGTCAACGAACACAATTTCGCGAAAGGGAACAGCGCTCGCCATAATTTGCGCGACCAGCGGTGCGATGTTCGCCTCCTCATTCAAAGTTGGAACAATGATCGAGACGGGCGAGGCTGATGCGGACATGTTTTTGACAGTTATACACCGAATACCCAACGCTCAACATCCAGTTCCGAAAGCTTTCGGGGCTGGAGCCGACGACGGGATTCGAACCCGTGACCTGCGGTTTACGAAACCGCTGCTCTACCAGCTGAGCTACGTCGGCATTAGACCCGGGTAAAATAGCCAATACAAAATCGACAATTTCATCTATTATATCACCTGTTTGCATCCTCTGACTTTAGCAATAATGAGCGCAGAGCGATCAACATAAGGCTGGGAAACATCAAATGATCAAACCTCGGTTCGCTTTTGTCCATCGGACACGTATCTCGCATTGTTTAAATCGAGCGGCAAGCACATCCGCAAAAGGCTGAGGGCTCCCGATCTCTGAGTATGGAAAAGATCGCCATCATCGGCCTTGGCTACATCGGTTTGCCGCTGTCTCTGCAATTTGCGCGCAGTGGAACGATGGTAACAGGGATCGACATCGACCCGGAAAAAGTCGAGGCGCTGAACGCGGGAAAAACCTACATCAAACATGTCCCCGGTACGGCAATTCAGAAAGTGTTAACGTCCGGAAGATTCACTGCATCTACGGATTTCGACCGCGTCAGGGAAGTTGAAGCGATTATCGTCTGTGTACCAACGCCGTTGACGAAAACGCGCGAGCCCGATCTGTCGTACGTTCTGGATACCGGGCGAGCGATTGCACCGCATCTTCGGCGCGGAACGGTTGTCGTTTTGGAATCAACTACCTATCCCGGTACGACTGACGAAGATTTTCGCGCCGTTCTCGAACAAGGATCGGGGATGAAAGCAGGTGAAGGCTTCCACCTCGCGTTTTCACCGGAGCGGGAAGATCCCGGGAACCCAGAGAGCAAAGTGGCAAAAATTCCGAAGATTGTGGGCGGATACACTCCCGGATGCCTCGAAAAAGCCGTCGCGCTCTACTCGCGAGCTGTGGAGACCGTTGTACCCGTCTCATCGTGCAAGACGGCGGAGGCAACCAAGCTACTCGAAAACATTTTCCGGAGCGTGAACATCGCACTCGTGAACGAACTGAAGGTCATCTATGCCGCCATGGGCATCGACATCTGGGAAGTGATTGAAGCGGCAAAGACAAAACCGTTCGGCTTCATGCCGTTTTATCCCGGACCCGGCTGGGGCGGGCACTGCATCCCGATCGATCCCTTTTATCTGACGTGGAGAGCGCGACAGTTTGGGAGGCACACACGCTTTATCGAGCTGGCCGGCGAGATTAACGCTGCCATGCCTGATTACGTGGTTAGTCGCTTAATCGAAGCCCTCAACGCGAAGCAAAAGCCGGTCAACGGATCGAGGATTTTACTCATTGGTGTCGCTTACAAGGCTGACGTCGACGACATGCGGGAATCGCCCACTTTCGCTCTGCTCGACAGAATAAAGGCGCTTGGCGGCGAGGTTGAATTTTACGACCCCTACGTACCCGAGATCGGTCCCACACGCGAACATGCCAACTGGCAGGGCAAACGTTCGATTCAATGGAACGAGCAGACGATCCGCAGTTTTGATGCTGCCGTCATCGTCACGGCGCATTCCAGTGTGAATTACGAGCAACTTGTGAAGTGGGTGAAGTGCATCGTAGATACGAGAAACGCCCTTGCGCGGATTGCGGCCAGCTTGACGAGCGACAAGATTTGGAAAGCGTAGCCTCTGAAATGCGGATTGAGCAAAGGAGACTGTGAAGCAAGAGCTTGAAACGCAGACGAAACGATTAGCCAGCGAGATTCGAGGCTTCCTGAAAATAGAACGCGCGTTTGCTCATGTCACATAAGAAGAGACGGATTCTCGTTTTCCGAATCGGACAGCTTGGCGACACGATTATTGCGCTACCGGCGATGCGAGCAATAAGAAGTCATTTCCCGAGCGCCCACCTCACACTCCTTTCCGATTGTCATCCCGGCGAACCTTATGTGCTGGCCTCCGATTTATTGTGCGAAGCGGGATTATTTAACGAATTTCTATCTTATCCGATTCACACGAATAGAGTCTCGAGGCTATGGTCGATGGCGTTCCTCTTGGCCCTGATTCGGAGCAAGAGATTTGATACGCTGGTGTATCTGGCGCCGACAGCCCGTTCAAAACACCAAATCAATCGCGACCGGAAGTTTTTTCGGCTGGCCGGAATCAAGCATTTTATCGGTATGAAAAAATTCGCCGTATTGCCGGAAAAAATTCCGGGTAAACCAATGGTGCGGGTCAAATCGGAAGCGGATTTGCTCCTCGCCCGGCTTGAGGCGGATGACATCCCGGTTCCAGCTCCGGGCGAAGCTCGTGCCGAGCTCCGGTTGGGGACCGCGGAAGAAATGGAAGTTGCCTGCTGGCTCGATCAGTTGCCTTCGGATGATGGGCGCCCATGGATCGGCGTGGGCCCAGGTTCGAAAATGCCCGCCAAACGGTGGCCGGAAGACCGATTTCGCGAGGTGGTCAGAGAATTAATTGAAGAGTTTGAGATTTGGCCGGTTGTATTTGGCGGCGCGGGGGATGCGCCGCTTGGGCGACGGCTAATCTCTGGCTGGGGCCGCGGTTTCAACGCGGCGGGGGCGCTCTCGCTGCGCGGCTCTGCTGCCGCCCTTCAGCGCTGTTTGTTCCTGCTCACCAACGATACCGGCACAATGCATTTGGGGGCGGCCGTAGGTGTACAGTGCGTAGCGCTTTTTTCTTCTCGCGCGGCGCCGGGATTATGGAATCCACTGGGTGCAAATCACATATTGTTTCGCTCCGATATTGAGTGCGAAGGCTGTGGCCTGACGGAGTGTCTCCAGTACCACAACGAATGTTTACGGCGCATTTCGGCGGCAGATGTGCTAGAGACTTGCCGGGAAATTCTTTCGCTGAGAAACGTTGGCGCTCGAGAACCGGAAATGCTTTGAATTGCGGCGTTTCATTTTCTGGATGGCACCAAATACCAGAGGATACAATGTCTTATTTCCGTTTGCCTGACACTTCAAAACCACGGCTGCTCCGCTTTCCTTTGTGGGTCAGCATGTGGCTGTTGGCTTTGTTTACTTGCGCACATTGTGGGATATCGGCAAGCGGAGAAAAACCGGCCCAGGAATTGGCAAAATTCGCTTTACGCGATTATCTGGGGCGGGAGTGGCAGAACGAGCTGGTGTTCTTCAAAGTCGATGCTGCCTTAGTCGGGCGTAAAGACGCCGTGCTGATGGATGCGAACGGACGGGAGATTCCTTATCAATGGTCAACTGAAGATAACGGCAGCATTGCTTTCCTCGCATCGGTTCCAAAATTCACCCGGGTTGAATACAAACTCGTTCGAGGGACACCCAAAACGGCGCCAAACTTGAAGGTCACCCAACAACCGGACTCGGTGGAGATGGTCAACGATAAAACGGGAATTCGAGTTTACCGGAATTCCGAAGCGCTGCAGCGCGGCCCAATTGCTGGAGTGAAGCTGATTTCTGGAAAATGGGTTGGTTCCGGAGAACTCACCTGGCCTGGACCACCGATGGATTTCAAGACCACAATTTTGACAGATGGTCCGCTTTTTGCCGATGTAGAATCGGCTTATACATCTTCTACTGGCGATTTCTGGAAACTCCGGTTCCGCATCATTGCAGGCGAGCCTGTTATTTTAGTAGACGAAGAATTCAGCGGACCGGCGCAGGCTTATTACCAGTTTAATGCAGTTAAAGACTTTGGACCTGATTCTTTGCTTTGGCGCGCGGGACCAACCGCGACCACGAACCTGTGGAAGAATTTGACTGACGAGCATGCTTTCACTCTCGAACCGTGGTTGAGATGGGCGAGCCCCATGCACGGAACCTGGCTGGCTTTTTATCGTGATGACAGTCCGGACCTGCTGACCATAGGTGCGCGAGATCCTTCGAACTGGGTTGAGCCAGGAAAGACCACATGGAAGTACGCGATTGATGTGAGAAACGATCAGACGATGCGCTTTCAATTGCGCGGTTTTAAGCGCAATTGGATGGTCATCGCGTTGTCCAAAAAAGATGCGCTCCAAACGCAGAGTGATTCGGCTCCTTCGCCGCAGCAGTATATAATCAAGCACAGCGATTTACCTCTGAATCGAGTCAAGGACTTTATCTTGGAGTGGCCCGGCCAGGTGGAGCACCCGCGCCTTTTAGCCACAAAGAAAGAAACAGATGAGTTCAAAGCTAATTTTAAAGTCGATATAAACCGCTTAAACAGACTGCGGCGAAATGACCTGAATGCGCCCGGACTGGATGATTACATCGCCTACACACTGGCTACCGATGATGCCGAACTCAAGCGCCGCCTGGCGGGGTTTGCGTTGACCCAACTTCAAGCCGCCGTGGACCTCTACGTCCGCGAAGCAACGTTCCCAACGCAGGGATCGGATCCGCCACGGCATTACAATCAAGTAACCGTCGCGGTGAATGCAATTGATGCGGTGCTGCGACCGGACGTTCTTTCTGCCGCTGAACTCGAGCTTGCCCGGTCTCAACTTGCCTTCCTTGCATATACTCTCGCCGATCCGTCGGTTTTCTCGCCGGAGCGCGGATTCAAGGGGAATCCAAACATGACGACGACCAGCCGGTGTGTATTGGGAATGATTGCATGTCTCATACCTGATCATCCCAAGGCAAAAGATTGGGCTGAGCTGGGCGTTCGTGAAATGGCAAAGGAATTGGAAAAATGGACCGGCCCGCAAGGCGGTTGGCTGGAGGCGCCGCACTACATGGGGGTATCAATGGATGCAATCGTCCCCTTCGCCATCGCGCTTCGGCAAACTACATTCGCAGATCAGGATTGGACTCTTCACCCGAAACTGAGAGAGGCGATACGCTGGCTGGCCTCCATATCCACGCCTCGCGATCCACGATTGGCGGGCCAGCGTCATATGCCTGAGATCGGAAATACCTATCTCGGTGAACGCACCTGTTTAGCCGGCTGGCTGGCGCGTTTGTGGAAAGAGAAAGATCCAGAATTCGCCAAGCAAATGCAATGGGCGTGGAATGAGCAAGGGTCCTTTACAAAGCCCGGCATCGGGGGCGCTTATCCGAGCGCCCTGGGTTATTCGTGGCTAATGTTCGATCGTTCCATCCCCGCTAAAGCCCCCAACTGGGACAGCGAATGGTTCCCTGAATGCGGTGTGGTGATGCACGCCCACTTTCCCAGTGAGTGTGAAACTTATCTGTATTTGATCGCGGGAAAATTGCACGCGCACTATGACTATGACGAAGGCGCGTTTGTTCTTTGGGGCAAAGGAAAACCGCTGTGCGAGGACTTTGGCTATTATGGCCGGGCCCCGGCGTCCGACCACAATCGAGTGGATCGAGGAAAGCAGGACAAGGGCGCCGCGGAAATCAAGGAATTCGCCAATGGCGCGCAGGCGGATTACCTGCGCAGTGACCTGACCGGGTGGCAGCGGCAGATTCTTTTCGTGAAAGACCAGGATTGCTCGGGACCAAACTATTTCGTTGTTCGCGACACATTGAATAACGACGAGCCGGCGGATTGGAGACTCTGGCTGGCGACGGACGTATCACCGGCTACGAACAGCTCGGAACCAATTCGCGTTCAAGGCCGCTTTGGCGTCGATTTGGCGGTCTATTTTCTTGAAACCTCCGATGGTACATTGTCCACGGAGACCTTGACGCGAAAAAACGGGGCCTCCGGGTTCAAGGATCGAAATGCCAATCAACGCTCGCTGCACCTGAGACTGAAGCCTCACGCCACAGTCGTCGCCGTGCTCTATCCCATTCTTCACAGCCAGCCCACTCCGCATTTCACCCGACTAGCGAACGGCGCCGGCGTCAAAATTGAAAGCGCTTTTGGCGTCGACTATGCCTTTCTTGGACTCGACTCTTTTGAATTCAAACAGGACTTAATCGCTTTCCGCGGTCGAAGCGGCGCCATACAGGTCCGCCCGGCAGGAACACAGATGACGCTGGCCACCGAAGGGCAGATGCAATTTCAAAACCACACCCTTGTGAATGAAGGGAACAAGATAAAAACGGATCGGACGGGAGGTTAGATGTCAGCAACTTTAGGTCCAAATTTAATTTGGATTTTTCGATGAACGACGCCGTCATCATAGTCGAAAATCTAAGCAAAAAATATCGTATCAAACATTACGGTGAGACATCGCTACCGCGGTACTCAGCGTTGCGCGACGTGATCGCCAGCAAGTTCACGGGACTGTTCGAAAATCGAAAATCAAAGACTAAAAGTCGAAAATCGGT
>QHOD01000265.1 GCA_003218615.1 Verrucomicrobiota bacterium | reverse complement strand
GCAAAAAGTCGCATGCGAAAGAAAAAATCGAGCTCGGCAAGATCGACGTTAACACTGCGACAGAAAAAGAGCTGAGATTGATACCAGGCATCGGACCGATAATGGCGGCTCGAATCATCGCAGCCCGGCCGTTCCGGAGCGCTGATGACTTGAAAAAGGTGAACGGAATTGGCGACAAAAAATATGCCGAGATCCGGCCGTATTTTCAGTGATCAATTTCGATTACGAGCAAGGGCACGAAAGAAAAAGCGCGCCCGTGGGGATTCGAACCTCAAACCTTCTGATCCGTAGTCAGATGCTCTATCCAGTTGAGCTACGGGCGCCCGTAAAGAGCGCTTAATTTGCGGGTGGAACGCACTCGCGTCAACCAGCAGTAGACGGAACAAACATCGAACGCTCAACTTCGAATTTCAGCAAAAGCCGTCTGTATTCCATGTTGGATGTTAGAAGTTGAGCGTTCGATGTTGGACGTTGGACGTTTCTTCTGCTTCTTCTTCGGGTGACAATCTTTCTCGGGTGCGGATTTGCCGCGAAATATCGCGAAGGCGGCGGTGTTCTTTCCGTGCCGTTGCAATGGATTCTTGGACTGCGGCGCTTGAAACTCGACGCGATCTGGCTGGAGCTGTTGCCGGCGACAAATGATCCGCGCGCAGACCGCGCGAGGATCGACAATTTTCAGCGAAGATTGCGCGAGCATGGACTCGCCGGCCGATACTGCCTGCTTTATCAAAACCCGGCGTCGGACACGCACGATTTATCGGGCGTCCGCTGCATTGGAATGTCGAAACGAACTTTGCTTGATCGGCTGGCAGGGCCAAACGCGCTGCTGAATCTCAGTTACTCGATTCATCCGCCGTTTCTGCTGCAATTCGAGCACCGGATTTTTTGCGATCTCGATCCGAGCGAAATTTTTTATTGGATGACGAAGATGGAGATGGGTCAGTCGTATCACGACGAGTTTTGGACGATCGGGCTTAACGTTCACGGACGCGATTGCCGCCTGCCCAGGACGCCGCTTCGTTGGAGAACATTTTATCCGCTGGCGGACACGAAGTTTTTTCAGCGACGAGCACGTCCCCCGGTCCCCAGATTCACAACGATCGGCCAGTGGTATTGGGGCGGGGCGGTGGAAGTGAACGGCACGTTTCCCGATCTCTCGAAGAAATTTGCATTCGAACCTCACCTTGATCTGCCAAAGCGAATTCGCGAAGCGCGCTTTGAACTGGCAATGAACATCGCGGCGGACGATCCGGACCGGGCGCGCTTGGAACGACGCGGCTGGCAAATTGTCGATCCTCATCGCGTTGCGCGCACTCCTGGGTCTTATCGCAGATACATGGCTGGAGCACTGGCCGAATTCACAGCGATTAAAGGCGTGGACGTGGCATGGCGCACAGGATGGTTGAGTGATCGCGCCGCGGCGTTTCTTGCTCTTGGCAGGCCGGTTGTTACGGAAGACACAGGTGCAGGAAAATATCTGCCGTCGGAGAGCGGGCTCCGTTTTGTCCGAGGGGCGGAGGAAGCGGAAGCAGCAATCAAAGAGGTGCTTCGGGATTGGCCACGACTCTCAAGGCAGGCGCGGGAGTGCGCGGTGGAAATCTTCGATTCCGCAAAAAATCTTCGAAAGATTCTGGGTCTTTGAGGAATCACAATCCGGCAGGCGAGACGCCCGCCGGTATTTATCCGCCTTCGCCAAGGCTACGGCGTGACACGCAAGTTCGCGGCATGGAAAAAAGGCGCTCGATTTGGCGTTGCAAAACGATTTTCGGGTGTTACTCGTTGTGCCGTTATGGCTGACTTGATCAAAGCGGGCGAGCTGAAAGAGCGCATGAAAAAAGTGCCCGAGTGGGAGCTGGAGAAAAAGCACATCGAACGCACGTTTGAGTTTGATGATTTTGCCGATGCGATCGATTTCGTAAACGCGGTGGCCGAAGTGGCCGAAGAAGAAGAGCACCATCCTGACATCGACATCCGCTACAACAAAGTGCGCCTGGTTCTCTCGACGCACAGCAAAGGCGGCGTGACCGAGCTCGATTTCGGACTCGCGGAACGAATCGACACCCTGGCGGAATAGGCAAGAACGATGGGATCTGCAGGGCGTCTCTGTCGACGCCATACAGTTAGTCGCCATCGTGTCTCACGTCGCGTCCTTCATCCGCATCGATAAATTGGAACGACGTCTCGATATCCGATCTGTCTGCCATCCCGGCTTCTTGTTTCCGGCGCCTGAGAATCTCTGAGACTTCGTCGTTCCAGCCTCGTTTGCGCATGAATTCATTCCAAACGTAAATGTCGTCTTCGCTCGGTCTGCGCCCATTCTCGAAACACCATCGCAAAATTTCCTCGTCTGCACGGTCCTGTTTTACGCGCTCGACTAATCGATCGTAATTGATTCGGAGAAACTTTACGCACTTTTCGTCGAAACCTTTTCCAAGGTTCGCGTGGTAATCCGGCGGCAATTCGCCTTTGGCGTGCAACCGGATTTTGTCCAGCATCCGGCCGAAATGAAAGAGGCCGCCCACTTTCTCAGACGGACTGCGAAGGGCAACCGTGGTCATCAAACGAAGTTTGGACGTTTTCCAGCGTGGTTCAAGAGGCGCG
>QHOD01000264.1 GCA_003218615.1 Verrucomicrobiota bacterium | reverse complement strand
GTCTTTACCTCGACATGGGCCACATCGAATACGCATCGCCAGAGTGTTTGCATTTACACGATCTCGCCGCTTACGAATTAGCCGGAGACGATCTCCTCCAATCGTCGCTCGTCGCGTTGGGCGCGGAGGGTCGCGTGTCGTTTATCAAAAACAATGTCGATCATCACACCGGTGCCACGTTCGGTTGTCACGAGAATTATTTGATGAAACGGGAGGCGCAATTCACACCGCCGATTCTCGGAACGCTTCTTACTTTTTTGGCGACACGGCAGCTCTTTACCG
>QHOD01000263.1 GCA_003218615.1 Verrucomicrobiota bacterium | reverse complement strand
CGAAAAATTTGGGATGGTAAGGCGAACCTTGACGAGGTCGAGGTCTATAGTGCGGATCGGAAGACGCACATCCAGGGTCTGACGCTGCGACTTTACAATCCGGAATCGCATCAGTGGAGTCTCTACTGGGCCAACGCGGCCAAAGGCACCCTGGGTCTGCCACCTGTCGTTGGCCAGTTTAAGAATGGGCGTGGCGAATTCTACGATCAGGAGGATTTCAACGGTCGAGCGATCTTTGTTCGATACGTCTGGTCTGATATCACACCGACGTCGGCGCACTTTGAACAAGCATTTTCAACCGACGGCGGAAAGACGTGGGAAATCAACTGGATCACCGATCAGACTCGAGAGAAACCGTAGATGAGCTTAATGTGCGTAGCCTTCCAAAAAATGAAAAGAGAAAATCCGACAATTGAAATTTGTCCCGGAATCACCCGCCGGACCGTCGCGAATGGTAAGAACATGTATCAGATGATCGCCACGCTGGCGGCCGGGAGTCCCATGCCCGAGCATCGACACACGCAGGAGCAGATCGTTCACATCCTCGAAGGTCAGATGCGACTCATCGTTGACGGCGTGCCGCACGAGCTTTCCGCCGACGATTCCTTCTATCTCGCCAGCAACGTTCCGCACGGTGTGGAAACGATCCTGCCGACACGCGTGCTCGATACCTTTAGCCCGCCACGCGACGATTACCTGGCGATCGACGAACAGAAAATAGCGGGTGATCACTGATCGGTGATCAGGTCGTCATTGGCTCAAAGCCCCGTAGCCGCACACCATACCAGCCGCACTGAGCGCGCCAACGGCGACACCACTCACTACCGGCCACGGGGGCGTACTGGTCCGCCGGGCGCCTCCAGAACCAAATATCCTGAATCTCTTATTGCGGTGAAGTTGTAGGTCTGGCCGCTTCGCACATCCAGAATCATTCCCGGCGGGTTCGGCCATCTCGGACTAGGAGTTGGCAATAACGATAAAAAATGCCGTCCAGGTGGCAGGAAACCGTCATAGGTGCGCCCATATCCGATGACTGCAACCAAGACGCCATCGACACGCAAGTGGGCGATCACAAAATTACCGAGACCAGGGTCCCGACTTACGATTAAACGAGCAGCACCCTCAACAGGCTGCCCAACGGCAGATCCTGCGACGCCGGCGCGACGTGGCCGCGCGTCGGAGCTCATCGCCTGACTAGCGGGATATGTACTAAGAAACAAAAGGCCCGTGATCATGAGAATGAGGGCGTTGCGGTTACTGTATCTGTATGTTTTCATAATAGTCTTGTTACTCCGGTTCATAAATTTTCGTTCTGCTTAAAGATTAAGGATAGCACTGCTATTAACCATTGCGCGTTCGCGGGATTTTTCCGTGGCACTTAAGAACGAGTTGCGACTCCCTCTTTGGAGGAGATTCCATAAATTTGGGCTACGAAATGTCGCAAAAAAAGGCGACGTCTCGCAGAGTATTTCATGCATGACTGAGGGGACGCGCCTTGAAAATCTGCGCAGCCCGATCAAGTTCGTAAACCAAAAGGACCCGGATCATCATGTCAAACCAGCCAGCCGAATCAAAGCCTCTTCTCTCCCACACCATCGCCGAGTGGGCTTGCGCGCTCAATTACGAGCATCTTTCGCCAACGGCCATTCAGGCAGCGAAATTATTTTGGTTCGACTCGATCGGTTGCGCGCTTGGAGGCAGTCAGCAGGATGACGCGAAGATTTTGCTGAAGCACTACCGCGCCATGAGTGGCGGCAACGGCACCGCCACCGCATTCGTGTCCGGTTTCAAAACTAATCCGGTCGATGCGGCGTTTCTGAATGGCCACATGATTCGTGCGATGGATTACAACGACATTTATTGGAAGGCTGATCCGTGTCATCCCAGCGATCTCATCGCCGCGCCGCTGGCACTCTGTGAAAGCGAGGGTCTGGGTGGCAAGGATTTGATTCTCGCCACCGTCATCGCCTACGAGATTGAAATGCGTCTTTGCGAAGTGGGCCGGCCGGGCGTGCGAGAATACGGCTGGCATCACGCCACCTTGAGCGCGTTCGCCGCGCCGGTCGCGGCGGGGCGCGTATTGAATCTGACGCCGGCGCAAATGGTGTCCGCCATCGGCATCAGTGCGTCGCGCACATTTTGCCCGGGAGCGGTCACGGCAGGCAAGTTGACCAACATGAAGAACACGGTCGATCCGTGGGCCGGGCGCATGGGCGCCGAGAGCGCGCTGCTTGCGCGCGACGGATTCTCCGGCCCTGAGCACATCATCGATGGCAAGGAAGGGCTCTTTGCCGTGTTCCATCATGTGCAATACAAGGGCGAGCCGGCCACTTTCGACGGCGAGGCGTTGGTTGCGGATCTGCCCGACTCAGCCAAGTCTCACTACCGCATTCTTGATTGCGGCATGAAAAGTTTCCCAATCGAGGCGCTTAGTCATTCGCCGCTCACGGCCATGATGAAGACGGTCAAGGAACACAACATCAAGGCCGACGACGTGAAAGAAATCAAAGTCGAAGTGATCGCGCGCGCCGCCGACATCCTGGGCGATCCGCACAAGTATCGACCGGACTCCAAGGAAACCGCCGATCATTCGCTGCCGTATTGCATGGCCGCCGGACTGGTCGACGGAATGGTGACGCCGCTACAATTTCGAGAAGAGCGCGTGCTGGATAAATCGCTCATTCCAATCATGG
>QHOD01000262.1 GCA_003218615.1 Verrucomicrobiota bacterium | reverse complement strand
CTCCCCACGAGACGTGGTCTGCCGCCACCGGCTGGAAAGGCGAGGCACTGGAACTCTGATTTTGCCCGGGTGCCTGTGCTGACGCCGATGCACCGGGATAAAACCCCAGCGCAAGCAGCGCCAGGAGCGCGCCCGCCAAGAAAAGGACCAGGACGACTAAGAAACGTAAATGAACGAAAGCAGACTGGGAGGGGGACTCTTTTTTCATAGTGGTGCCGATGATACCACCAATTGTCCCCGAGTGGAATCATTTTGTTCGTGGCTAAACGTGCACGGCCTGTGGTTGCTGGGGGATGCGCAAAGATGTAATCGCATCAGACGCTAGTTTTTCAACCGCCCTGGCAACACTGACAACGGAAAACGCCTTGCCCGTTTCTTTCTCTATCGATGTCATTGCGACATTATTGATTCCGCAGGGAACAATATGCCGGAAAGGCGAAAAATCGCCGCACACGTTCAACGCGAATCCATGCATCGTGATCCAATGACGCACACCGACGCCAATGGAAGCAATCTTACGATGGTCAACCCAAACTCCTGTGAGCGATTCCCGGCGCGACGCCGCAATTCCATATTCGGCGAGAAGCTCGATGAGCAATTGCTCGAGCCAGCGCAGATATCGATGTAAATCCTGTCCGCGCCGGCGCAAATCGATGATCGGATAACCCATCAATTGGCCCGGTCCGTGGTAAGTTGCCTGCCCGCCGCGGTTGATGGAAAACACCGGATATGGCAAATGCGCCGCGCCGAGCAGACTGGATTTATCCGGCGTGCGGCCAATTGTGTAAACGGGTTCGTGCTCGAGCAGAAGCAATTCATCGCTCGATGCCGGATCTTCTCGTTTCTTCGCTACAATTTCTTCCTGCAGCGCGAGCGCCTGCGCGAATTCCACCCTGCCAAGCCAACGCACGCGAAGATCGGGATTCATATTTGCACGCCGCCCGGAATCCCCAAACGCGCGGCTTCTTGCGACCGCAGGTGCGTCAAGCCAATGGCAAGCGCATCAGCCGCATCGGCATCAGGTGTTTCTGTCAGCCCAAGAAGCGCGCGCACCATGAACGCCACCTGATTTTTCCCAGCCGCGCCCCTACCCACAGTCGCCTGTTTGATGCGGTTGGGCGCGTATTCAAAAATGGGGAGTCCATTTTCCGCCGCAGCCAGAATGGCCGCTCCCCGTGCAGCCCCAAGCACAATCGCCGTCTTATAACTTTGCACGTAAATAACCGATTCGAGCGCGCAACAATCCGGCTCGTGTTCGCGAATTAATTCGATCAGCCGATCGCGAATCGCCACCAGGCAGGCCGAGGAACGCATCGAACTCGCGTTGTGAATAGTGCCGAAATAGAGAGAGCGCGGTTTGCCGCTGTTTGCATCAACAATTGCGACACCGGTGTTGCGCAGAGAGGCGTCGATGGCAAGCACACGCATAAATCAATGACGCATCCCGCCGAGGATAAGAAAAATGCAGCCGGCCGCGCCAAAAAGTAAACTTACGATCCAAAACCGCCGCTTCTTCGTGAGCGCGGAAATTGCGCCGACGGCAATAGCGATTTGGAACATGGTGACGCCGCGCGCGAAAACTTCATGCTGATGAAAATTTGATTTCGCCTCCGATTGTTTGTGCTCGGCTTCCGATTGTATTTTCGATTGTTCCTCCTCGTATCTGGCGGCTTTTTCTCGATCTTTTTCATCTGCCGCGGTCGCCAGGGACATTTTCGCATCGAGCACCGATGCTTTGATGCTCTTGGCCTGGTAATAGTTCCACTGATCGGATGCTTCGATCTGGTCCATCATCGCTTCGTTGGCATGCATGCCCGAAAGAAGTCCAGTAATCGCCGCCAGTACGGCGAGAATCGCGGTGCTCAACGCGACCCACGAAATCCACGCCGCATCTCCCAGTTCAGCTCTGTGACGCACATGTTCTTGCAAATCTTCCAGAGGAACTTCTGCTTCTTCCACGGCGTAAGCTTAAGGTTGCCAATCGCTCGTTCAAGATGGAATCGACAACCTGCAGAGCAACGGTTTTACTCGCACGGTGTCGAAGGATTTCCAGAAACAGATTGACGGGACAAGAGACAAGCCAATCAACTTCGGGACGATCGCTCTGATGATGTTCGCGATCCTTTCAAGCGCTTCTTCATCTTTTGCTACCACGAAAGGGTTGAGTCAAATCGTGACGCCAGACTTGCAGGGACCGGGCGATCTTTCACTCAGTTTCCAGGTCGAGGACCAGAAAATTGGCAACCCATATCAACTGCAGGCAGAAATGGGACTAACCAAATGGGCTGAGTTTGCAGTCTTTCGCGGGTTCAAACCGGATGATTGGATTTTTGGCACGGAGTTTGGGCTGCTCACAAAAGAGCCATATCTGCTTTCAATCGGCTTCGTGAACTGGTCACCGCACATGAACGTGGATCCTCAGCCGTACATCGAAGCCGGCTATTATACCGAGCACCACAAATTCATCGCCGGCGTGACCCATGTCGATTTTCGCAACGAGGCAATCCTCGGTTACGCCTATGATTTCAATGAGACCTGGCGGGTGCAGGTCGATTTTCAGAGCGGCTCCGGTAATTCATCAACGATCGGATTCACTTGGAACATCACTCGCGATTTCCAAGTCAATCCTGCGATCTACGTCACCAACGACAGCCCCCACGAAGTGCTCGGCTATGTGGTTTTCACCTACACATTTCACCTCTGGGGCGGCGAAAAAGAGAACCACGCGGCTTTTAAAAATGGGGGCGAGCGCGTTAACGGCGCAAAATGATGCCGGAAAACTCAACATCTTCGCGAAGTCGCATTAGCGCCGGTCTGCTCATGTTCCGGCGCAGGAACAACAAATTCGAAGTGCTGCTGGTGCATCCCGGCGGACCGTTCTTTGCCCGCAAAGACAATGGCGCCTGGACAATCCCAAAAG
>QHOD01000261.1 GCA_003218615.1 Verrucomicrobiota bacterium | reverse complement strand
TTCTATCTTCAAGTCGCGGATGAGAACGAGGCGATCGAAATCGCCAAACAATGTCCTGGCCTTGAATATGGCGCCGTGGTCGAGGTCCGGCCCGTCGCCGATATCTGTTCGGTCAAGCAACGTGCCGAGGAATATTCGCCCGGACAACTGGCCGAGACCACGGCTTGATCCAAACTGGCCCTCACTTCAATCCCCCTAAGGGAGAGGAGGGTGCACAGCCTGGTGAGCGTACCCACACTAAATGAGAATCGGATCGCAAGAGTTGGCGACTCACCGTCGCCGCATTTTTGGACTGCGGTGGCAAGCGCAGCGCGACACCGCTTTGCTTTCCTTCGCTTCGTGCGCATTCGCGCATCAACCTGATGCTCAATGCGCTCGAGGAGACATGGCAGCGGGCAAAGCGCCGTCGTCGCTGCGCTTTGCCGGCGCAGTCCAAAAAGTCTGGCGAAATATATCTAAAGTCCAAAGTTCTAAGAAATCAGAATATGACAACTAAAATTACGCAAAAGATCACGCCATTCTTGTGGTTCGATGACAAAGCCGAAGAGGCAGCGAAGTTTTACGCCTCTATTTTCAAGAACTCGAAGGTTGGAAAGATCACTCGGTATGACGAGGAATCAGCCGGGCCAACCGGTCGGCCGGCGGGATCGGTCATGACCGTTGAATTCGAGCTCGAAGGACAGGAATTCGTGGCGCTCAACGGCGGTCCGATCTTCAAATTCACGGAAGCCATCTCGTTTGTCGTGAACTGTGAGACACAAGAAGAGGTCGATTATTTTTGGTCGAAACTCTCCGCCGGCGGCGAAGAAAGCCGATGCGGTTGGCTCCGGGACAAATTCGGTTTGTCGTGGCAGGTCATTCCCGTCGTCTTGATCGAAATGCTGGCAGACAAGGACACCGCGAAAGCGAAACGTGTCATGCGCGCGATGCTGCAAATGGACAAGATCGATATCCCAGCGTTGAAGAAGGCGTACGACGGAAAATAGAAAAACGTGATTCGTTCCGCCTTCGCGAGCCCTTCGTCGCGACAAGTAAACCGCCTGCTTGCGAATGCGTTCGGAGTTAAATCGTTACATCGGAAAGCCTGGTTCTCCAGCTCAAAACGGCATGAGTGAACTCGTAGATCAGAACAGAGCCGTCACAGCCGCAAGTGATAGAGAAGCGGGAGGATCCACCGGCGAGATTTCTCGGCTGGCGGACCATCTCTTTCGTCACGAGGCGGGAAAGTTGATCTCGGTTCTAACGGGAATCTTCGGGATCAATCGATTGCAGTTGGTGGAAGATGTAGTCCAGGAATCTCTCGTCCGAGCTTTGCGAACGTGGCCCTATGCGGGGATCCCAAAAAATCCGGCTGCGTGGCTCACCCAAACAGCGAAGAACCTCGCTCTGGATCTAATTCGGCGGGAAAACCTTTTTCACGACAAAGAACCGCACATTATCGCTTTCATGGAACAATGGCCGTCCGATTCCGCGGACGGCGATTCGCCGATGTTTGAAAGCGAAATCAGAGACAGCCGACTGCGATTAATGTTTGCGTGCTGCCATCCCGCACTGTCGCGTGAGGATCAAACGGCACTCGCCCTCAAAATCCTCTGCGCCTTCAGTCCTGCCGAAATCGCGAAAGCATTTCTAACGAGCGAGGCAGCTATTGCCAAGCGATTGACGCGAGCCAAACAAAAGATCCGCGATGAGTACATCCCATTTGAGATACCAGCTGGCGAAGAATTGTCGCGACGTCTGGATGGTGTCCTGCAAACGGTCTACCTGCTTTTCAACGAAGGCTACAAGGCGTCCAGTGGCGATCATTTGATCAGAGAAGAACTTTGTCATGAGGCGATTCGTTTGGGGTCTTTGCTGGCGGAACATCCTGTCGGAAATCAACCTCGCACTCGCGCCCTGGTCGCGTTGATGTTGCTCAACGCCGCGCGCTTGCCCGCGCGAACAGATTCTGAGGGAAACATCCTTCGTCTTAAGGAGCAGGATCGTTCGATTTGGAATCAGGCGTTGATCGCCCGCGGCATGCAACATTTGAGCATGTCCGCCGCCGGGGACGAGTTGAGTGCATATCATCTTCAGGCTGGGATCGCGGCCTGTCATTGCGCGGCGATCGATTATGAGTCAACCGATTGGCCCAAGATTCTTTCACTCTACGACCGGTTACTGGAGCTCGAAGATTCGCCTGTTATCGCGCTAAATCGCGCGGTTGCAGTGGCAAATGTCCACGGGCCGCAAGCCGGCATCGAAGCGGTCGAGACGATTGAAAATGGAGGTCAGTTAAACTCGTATTACTTGCTCTATGCGGTGCTGGGCGAATTCGAAAAACAGCTGAACAACTTTCAGGCCGCGATCGATAATTTTCGCAAAGCCCTTGAGCTGACCGAGCTGAGCTCAGAACAATCATTTCTTTCAAAGCGTCTGCAGGACTCCGAGGAACGTCGTCTGCGAATCGTCGCTTAAAAATCCCCTTCAGGATATCTTTTTGTCGCAGTTTTTTGGACTGCGGCGGCAAGCGCAGCGACGACGGCGCTTTTCCCACGCCGGTATGATCCTCGAGCGCGCCAACTGATTCGCGATGCCCGCGAGCTCAGGAAAAGCGGTGTGGCGCGCCGCTTCCCACCGCACTCCAAAAGATTTATCGCCTCATGCGAAAACGCGTGGGCGTGCGGCCACGGCATTTCATGCGATGACTGGTGATGGCGAGAGGAATTTGGGCTGGTACGTCAACAAGCCACATTTTGGACTGCGGCGGCAAGCGCAGCGACGACGGCGCTTTGCTCGGGAGCATTGATGAATGCAGGTTTGATCGATGAGGTCTAGTCAATAGGTGAATCACGTAATTTTGGGCGGAAGCGGGCCTCGTTGAAGCTGGTGCAGATGAAGCCATTGGATTCGGCGATAGGTCCGTAAACTGCCGACCGGCAAAGAAACGGCTCGAAGGGGTGGTTTTCGCGGCGCTCCTCGTTCGCGTGC
>QHOD01000033.1 GCA_003218615.1 Verrucomicrobiota bacterium | reverse complement strand
TCAGCACCCTAAGCGTGTGTTTCTTGTGTAGTTGCCACGTTTACCGCTCTCACGTCGAGTATAGCGACCTGAACGTACAAACTACCGCTGAGCCGGCAGATCACCCGCGTAAGCTGCGACTGAAAGGCATCATCGTCGGTGGAGTTCTGGTACCCAAGCAATTCGAATCGCATATCGAGGGAGAGACGCTGCTGATTGAGCTCGTCGCGACTTTTGCCATGCGCGGCGACACCAACGGATTCAATGTCACGTTTGATATCCCAGATTCAGTTTCGGCGGCGCGGTTCGGCCGCAAAAGGGAGTTGATTTGGTCCCGAGCACCCCAGACATCTAACCAAACGCTGCAGCCAACCGCTGACCGGCGTACTGAAAGGCTGAAGGACGAATTATGAAGGATGAAGTGAAAGCAAAGCTCGCTCCGGCCAGCGGCGGCTCAACTCGGTCTCGTTAGGCCGACAGTGGAACTGCGATGAAACGCACGTGGACGATCATCGGCGTCAGCGACGTTGCCGGTAGCTTCAAATGGTACCAGTCGCTCTTCGGCCAACCCGAGACGCCTCCCGCCCATGACGACTTTGGTCAAATCCTGGATACGGATGGAACCGTCTTGCTCTGCCTCCACCAGTGGGGCGTGCACGAGCATCCCTCCTTGATGAGCCCGGACGAGGCGTCGCCTGGCAACGGCCTCCTCTTGTTCTTCCGCGTCGACGATTTCGACATGGCACTGAAGAGAGCACGCGCTCTGGTCGCCCGGTTCGAAGAGGAGCCCCACGTGAACCCGAACACTCAAACACGGGAGTTCTCACTCCGGGATCCGGACGGATACTACGTCACGATCAGTGCGCTCTCTGCGCCCCAGCGAAAGGGGCCCGCGAGGCGGCGGCCTACCAAGCGCTTGCCGCCGACGAAGGCACGCGGCCGAATCAGAAAGTCACGGGAGAGACGTCCGCGCCTTCGCGGCTGAAGCGCTGTTCGTCAGATGAACGGGCCAACGGTCCGTTAGCGTGCTCTCATCCGAATCAAGTCACGTGCACGCGTTTGCAAAAAAGCGCAACGGGAACAGGCAAAATGGCGAGACGAAGACCGCTGCTGATTCGCTGGAAGCAGCAGAGGACGCGGGCTTGCGTTACGTGAGCGATGATCAACCCGGCTGTTCGCGTAAACGGAAGGGCGAGGATTTCGAATATTTTGACACAAAGGGAAAGCCGATTCGAGACGAGCAACGATTGCTGCGCATCAAGCGGCTCGCGATTCCACCGGCGTGGAGCGATGTCTGGATTTGTCCATCGCCTAATGGCCACATCCAAGCCACCGGTCGAGATGCCCGCGGACGCAAACAGTATCGATATCACGAGCGCTGGCGGGAAATACGCGACGAGAACAAATACGATCGACTGGTCAATTTCGGAAAAGCGCTCCCGAAAATTCGCAGACGGCTCAAGAAAGATTTGGCTCGGAGCGGCCTGCCTCGGGAGAAAGTGCTCGCGACGATCGTCCAGCTTCTCGAGCGAAGCCTCATTCGGGTTGGCAACGAAGAGTATGCGCGTGAAAATAAATCGTTCGGTCTTACCACTCTGCAAGATCGACATGTGGACGTGAAAGGCTCGAAGCTGCGGTTTCGTTTCCGCGGCAAGAGCGGCCGCCTACATGAAGTGGATGTGACTGACCGCCGGATCGCGCGGATTATATCGAAGCTCCAGGATTTGCCCGGTCAGAGTCTGTTTCAGTACGTTGACGACGGAGGAAGCGTTCACGAAATCAGTTCACAGGATGTAAACGAATATCTGCGCGAGATTACAGGCGAAGATTTCACGGCCAAAGATTTTCGCACCTGGGCAGGGACAGTACTCGCGACGATCGCGCTCAGCGCGGCCGGCGCATTTGAAACAAGGAAACAGGCCAAAGCCAATCTGAAGCAAGCGATCGGCGCGGTCGCGAAGATTCTCGGCAACACCCCAGCCGTTTGCCGGCAGTGTTACATTCACCCCGCGGTTCTCGAAGCGTATCTAAACGGAAACGCGATCAACGGCTTCAAACCGAATACGCAGGAAGAATTCGAAAAACAAGGAATCGATCTCGCCTCAGCGCAAGCAGCGCTTCTGAAGTTTTTGCAGAGCAGTTCGTCAGAAAAATCCGGCTGACGAAACTTCGGGCTATTGGCGGGAAGTGGTGCGCCGTGTCGGTGTGGGACTCGGCCTGGCCCTGGCGCTCTTGCGAACAGTGATCGGTTGCTGACCGGCAGCGGCGGTTTGCTGCTGTTCTTGCTGATATTTTTTTGTGCTCGGCCAAATCAGACGCCATGGCTGTGTTTTTATTGTCTCGCTGAATTCCTTGAGGTTTTGGCCGACCGGGCCGAGATCGCTAACAGTGACTTTTAGTTTTTCCGACGACGCGCGAAGGTTTTGCAGAGTGACCTCGATGTTATTGTTTTCTGAAAGGCTGGTGCTGATCTTTTGGATGTTGGTAAGCGAAAGCGAGAGCGCGCTATCTGGCGCGGTTATATCGACGAGATGCGTCCCGAATGTCTTGAACTGGCCGAGCGCGAGGGTCAGCTCGGAATTTTCGTCGGTGAGGCGGTTCAAATTTTGCGCCGTCTGCTGAAGGTCTTTCATCGTGTTGGTGGCCTCCGTCGCAACCGGCTTAATGACTTCAAGCATCTTGGCTGCGGCTTCGCCCAGATCGGGAGTGCGTTCTCCAGCGAACATATCGCCGTCTTTGGCGCGTCCAGAGCCTTCGGTCCCCTGCGTGATGTCGATGGCCATATCGCCAAGCAAACCGAGCTGCGTCAACCGCGTCCTTGCATCCCGATAAACCCTGGCACTCTTATCCACCTGAACGTCGACGCGCACTTCGAATCTCGGTTTGGTCTCTGCCGGAGTGGGGCTGACGTTCGGTTCGGGCGGATGAATTGCCGCATCGGCTTCCTGCGCGCTCTTCTCTTCTTTGGGCGAGACCGGCGAGAATAGTTTCTGGACCTGGCCAATTTTACGACCCGCCAGCATGACCGGCGCGCCTTGTTTAATTCCAGCCGCGTTGTCGAAGTAAATCTTGTAGGTCACAAGCGGGCGGAACAGACCCGGCGCGCCAAGAAGAACCAGAATAAAGGCGACCACCGCGATCGTCCCGATCACGAGCAACCCAGTCATGATTTCATTTCTTTGTAATTGCATCTTGGCTGTCTTCCAGAATGGGACCTTTGGTGCTCCCGCTCAAAAACTGAGCGACCACGGGGTTTTTGGATTGTTTAAATTTTTCAGGTTCGGCTTCTTCGATGATTTTGCCCTGGTACAACATAGCCATTCGCGTGCCGATGCGAAAGGCGCTGTCCATTTCATGCGTGGCGGTAATTGATGTGACCTTAGCTTTTTCGCTGAGGCCGATAATCAATTCGTCGATCACCGAAGCGATAACAGGGTCGAGTCCGGCCGACGGTTCGTCTAACAGGATCAATTCCGGCTCGAGCACGAGCGAGCGCGCCAGAGCTATGCGTTTTTTCATACCGCCGCTCAGCTCCTCCGGCAACAGGTCTCTCGAATCTTTCATGCCGACGAGATCCAGTTTTTCATCGACAATTTTGTCAATCTCTCCGCGCGATTTATCCGTGAGCTCTTCGAGCGGCAGCGCAACGTTGTCTCGCACATTGCGGGAACTTAGCAGTGCTGAGTACTGATAAACCATGCCTACGTGCTGCCGGACGCGCTGAAGTTTCCGACGCTGGAGCCGGGTGATTTCAAATTGCTTGAAGAAAATCGAACCGGAATTGGGCCGGAGCGTTCCGAGAATCAGACGCAAAATCGTGCTCTTGCCGCTGCCGCTTTGGCCCATGATAACGAGACGCTCCTGTGGTTCGACTTTGAGAGAAAAACCGTCGAGCACTTTTTTGTCTTGGAACTGCATGCGCACATCGCGCAGTTCGACCATATGCGGCGGCGTGCTCACGTGGGGAAGAACACGGTGTAAACGATGTTGTAGAGTGTATCGAAGCCGATCACTACGGTGATGGCAGTGACAACACTCGAGGTGGTCGATGTGCCGACTCCGGCGGCGCCGCCTTTGACTGTCAGCCCCCGGTAGCAGGCGATCGCCCCGATGAGCAGACCGAACAGAAAGCTCTTCAATATGCCAGTGATAATGTCCCGAATGAGCAATGCGTCCTTTACGAGATCAAGAAAATAGGGAAAGGCGATGCTGAAATAGGCTTTGCTGATCAGGCTGCTCGCCCCTATGGCCGCGATATTTGAAACCGTGGACAAGCATGGCATCAGCAGAAACAACGCGAGCATTCGCGGCGCAACCAGGAAACGCAGTGGGCCGATTCCCATCGCTTCGATCGCCTCGACTTCTTCGGAAACCTGCATGGTGCCCAATTCCGCCGTAAACGCCGCACCGATGCGCGCTGCCAGCATGATCCCCGTGATGAGCGGGCCAAGCTCGCGGGTGAAGGTGATTGCGACCAGACCGGGGATCAATCGCTCGGTCCCGAACCGCTGTAACTGATACCCAGTCAAGAGCGCCATGGTCAGGCCGAGGAAAAAAGAAACCAGCCCCACCAATGGCACTGAGTCGACGCCGGCGCGTGCTGTGTGACGGAAAAAACTGGCGGCGCGAAATGGCACCCGCCCCTGCTGAATCCGCTCGAACATTTCCTCGAACGTCTGCGCGATGAACCAGAACACGCTGCCCACCTCGCGCAAAAAACTGCGCGTGATCTGGCCAATTCCCTGGGCAATCACAACGGGCGGATGAGCGTTTGCCATGTCGAGAGGAAGTTGCCTCACTTCATGACGGGGAAAAGGACAAAGTTGCTTTTGAGATCCAGTTTTGGATTTTAAGATCGACAAGTATGCTGGCGACTTAATCCAGCGGGCTATGAAATTATCTCGCACACCGAATTGCTTCTTTGCGATCGTGCTCTTTAGTGCCGCGTCGCTGGCCACCGCTCAGGAGCAATCCGGTTCAGCGAAGCCTGTTAGCAAACGAGAAGTAGACCATCCACCGCCGATGCGAATACCAAATATCGGACTCGTAATACACGGTGGCGCCGGGACGATTGAACGCAGCAAAATGACACCGGAACGAGAGCGTGAATATCGCGCGGGACTCGAACGCGCACTGGCTGCGGGTTACGAGATTCTCAAAAAAGGCGGATCCAGTCTGGACGCCACGGAAGCTGCGGTGCGCGTGCTGGAAGATGATCCCCATTTCAATGCTGGTCGCGGCTCAGTCTTTACGAGCGCTGGAACCAACGAGATGGATGCGGCGATTATGGATGGCCACACGCTCAATGCCGGCGCAGTCGCTTCTTTGAAACATATCAAAAATCCGATAAGCCTGGCCCGGCTGGTGATGGACAAATCCGGACACGTAATGATGGATGGTGAGGGCGCGGAAGCGTTTGCCAGGGAGAACGGGATTGAGCTGGTCGATCAAAAATACTTTTTCACGCAAGAACGCTGGGAAGCTTTGCAGAAAATCAAAGCCGCGGAAAAACATCGGACCGGTGCCGCCGGTAAAAAGATTCGAATCACCGATCAAGATCGACATGGAACGGTGGGCGCAGTTGCGCTGGATAAAAACGGGAATCTCGCCGCGGCGACTTCAACCGGCGGCACGACGAACAAGCGCCCCGGGCGGGTTGGTGATTCGCCGGTCATCGGCGCAGGCACTTATGCAAGCAACGCCACCTGTGCCGTCTCCGCTACTGGCGACGGCGAATATTTTATTCGGGCGACGGTTGGCCACGATGTTTCGGCTCTGATGGAATACCGGGGAATGTCGCTGGAGGAGGCTGCGCAAACCGTTCTGGACAAGGTGGCGAAGCTGGGCGGCGCGGGTGGATTGATCGCAATCGACCACCGAGGCAACATCACTCTGCCGTTTAACACCTCGGGAATGTACCGGGGATATGTCGATCCAAACGGCAAGTTGGTCGTGGAGATTTACAGATAAAGAAGCCGTCATGTCGAGCGAAGTCGAGACATCCCGTGACGGAGTCTTCAGATATTGCAGCGGGATTCCTCGACTTCGCTCGGAATGACAAGTGATGCTCCCGCCATTCTCTGTCGTTATTCCTTGCTTCAACGAAGCGGCCCGCATCGGTGCTACGATTCGAGCGACGCTGGATTATCTCCACGAAAATTCGCCACAGAGTGAATTGATTGTGGTGAACGACGGATCGACTGACGCGACAGCGACAATCGCGCGCGGAGCTCTCGACAAAGCGAAGGTTGCGACGCGTTTACTCGAGAATTTTCCAAATCGCGGCAAAGGCGCCGCTGTCCGCGCAGGATTGCTCGCGGCGCAAAAACCAATCGGTCTGTTTTTCGATGCCGATCTATCGACCCCACTGGAAGAGATACCAAAGGTGATCGAGCCAATTGCCCGTGGCGAGCTCGATATCGCATTCGGTTCGCGCGCGATTGATAGCAGTCTAATCGGGCAGCATCAACCCTGGCGGCGCGAGTACGCCGGTCGCGTTTTCAACCTGCTCGTGCGCGTCGCGACTGGCCTGCCGTTTTGGGACACGCAATGCGGTTTCAAGGCGTTTCGCCTCGACGTTTGCCGCCCGATCCTGGAGGCCGCGTGCATCGATGGCTTCGCCTTCGACGTCGAGCTGCTTTATCTCGCGCAACGCGCCGGACTGCGCATCCGCGAAATTCCGGTCCGTTGGAACCACGCTGAAGGCAGCAAAGTCCGTTTTTTCCACGACAGCTTGCGCATGCTCCGGGAAGTGATCGCACTAAAAAAAACTAATACGTTGTCATCCTGAACGACGTGAAGGACCTCCCGCAAGCTGTTCGATCGCCCTAGTTGGCTTGTGTGTCCCAAAGTCGGTGGGTGAGGTCCCTCGTCGTCTGCGCGCGACTTGGGATGACAAATTGTGCCACTGCTTTTCTTTCTCGCGTCGCCGCCTAAATTACAGATTCAGTTTCGTCGTATTCATGCAGTCCTTTCGATTTCATCCCGCGGTCGCGCAGTGGTTCGAGCAAACGTTCGGCTCACCAAGTGAACCGCAGGCCAGCGGCTGGCCGGCTATTCAATCCGGCCGGCACGTGCTGATTTCCTCGCCGACAGGTTCGGGCAAAACGCTGGCGGCGTTTCTCGCGTCGCTTGATGTGCTCTTCCGGGAAGGCGTGAAGGCCGAATTACCGGATGAGACACAAGTTGTTTATGTCTCCCCGCTCAAGGCGTTGAGCAACGACATTCGCAAAAATCTGCAAGAGCCGCTTGCCGGAATTCGCGCATTATTGCACGAAACAGAAGGCCACGAAATCGACGTGCGCGCTGAAGTTCGCACCGGTGATACCACCGCCGCGCAACGCCAGGCGCTCATCAAGAAGCCGCCGCACATTCTCGTTACTACGCCGGAATCTTTGTATCTCCTGCTCACTTCGGAGTCCGGTCGCCGGATGTTGAATACGGTGCGGACACTGATCGTGGACGAGATCCACGCTGTGGTGGACGACCGGCGCGGCGCACATCTCGCGCTCAGTGTCGAACGTTTAGCCGCGCTCACAAAACAGCCGCTCCAGCGAATCGGTTTGTCAGCGACGCAAAAGCCGATCGAAGAAGTTGCGCGTTTTCTCGTTGGCACCCGCGCCGTGGACAAGGCCGGCAATCCCGACTGTGCGATCATCGACATCGGCCATCGCCGGGAACTGGATCTGACGATCGAAATTCCCAAGTCGCCACTCGAAGCGGTGATGTCTAATGAAGTTTGGGAGGAAATCTATCATCGTCTGGCGGAGTTGATTCAGGCGCATCGGACTACTTTGGTCTTTGTGAATACGCGCCGAATGGCCGAACGCGTGACGCATCATTTGAGCGAACTGCTCGGCGCCGACGCCGTGACATCACATCACGGAAGTCTTTCCGCGAAACTCCGTCTCGATGCGGAAGACCGATTGAAGCGCGGCGAATTGAAAGCGCTCGTGGCCACGGCCTCGCTCGAGCTTGGGATCGACATCGGTTCGGTTGACCTCGTCTGCCAACTCGGCACGACGCGCTCCATCGCCACGCTGCTGCAACGCGTCGGTCGCGCCGAGCACAAGCGCAGGGGTTTGGCGAAGGGCCGCATCTTCCCTTTGAGCCGTGATGAACTCGTCGAATGCGCGGCGTTACTCCGTTGTGTCCTTCGCGGCGAGCTCGATCGTCTCATAATTCCAGAAAAACCGCTGGATGTGCTGGCTCAACAAACCGTCGCCGCTGCTTCCAGTGAGGATTGGGATGAAGATGAGTTCTTTGACCTCGCTCGTTCGGCCTGGCCATATCGAAATCTCACGCGCGAGGAGTTCGACGACGTCGTAAAAATGCTGGCCGAAGGCTTTAGCACCAAGCGCGGCCGGCGCGCGGCGCTGATTCATCACGATGCCGTGAATCATCGTTTGCGTGGCCGGCGCGGCGCACGACTCGTTGCCCTGACTTCCGGCGGCGCGATTCCCGACAACGCCGATTATCGAGTAATTCTTGAGCCATCGGAAACTTTCGTCGGTACAGTTAACGAGGACTTCGCCGTCGAGAGTTTAGCGGGCGACATTTTCCAGCTTGGCAATGCGTCATGGCGAATCCTGCGTGTGAATTCCGGTGTCGTCCGCGTCGAAGACGCCAAAGGCCAGCCGCCGGGAATTCCATTTTGGCTGGGCGAAGCTCCGGCGCGCACGTCGGAGTTATCGCGGGCTGTGTCCGATTTGCGGATTGAAATCGAAAAGCTGCTGACCGGCGGACAGAATCCTGGGGAATGGCTCACCCGGGAAATGCACTTGCCAGCGGAGGCTGCTGAACAGGTCGGCGAGTATTTGGCGGACACTTATCGGTCACTGGGGGCAATTCCTTCGCAGCAAACTCTGGTGATGGAGCGTTTCTTCGATGAATCGGGTGGAATGCAACTTGTCCTCCACTCACCGTTTGGCAATCGAATCAATCGCGCGTGGGGACTGGCGCTCCGAAAACGTTTTTGTCGATCTTTCAATTTCGAGCTGCAAGCAGCCGCCACGGATGATGCGATCGTGATTTCGCTCGGCACCCAGCACTCATTTCCGCTCGAGGAAGTCTTTCGTTATCTGAATTCCAAAACGGTTCGCGACCTGCTCGTCCAGGCCTTGCTCGATGCGCCGATGTTTACGATTCGCTGGCGCTGGAACGCGACCCGCTCACTCGCAATCCCGCGTTTTCGCGGCGGCTCAAAAATCGCCGCCCCGCTCCAGCGAATGGAATCGGAAAATCTTTTGGCCGCGGTTTTTCCGGACCAGCTCGCGTGTCTCGAACACATCGTTGGAGACCGCCAAATTCCCGATCATCCACTCGTGAAGCAGACGATTGACGATTGCCTGAGCGAAGCGATGGACATTGAGGGTTTGGAAGAAGTGTTGCACAAGATCGAACGCAACGAGATCCGCTGCATCGCCCGTGATTTGCCGGAGCCGTCGCCGCTCGCTGCTGAGATTCTCAACGCGCGACCGTATGCGTTTCTGGATAATGCGCCTCTCGAGGAGCGCCGCACTCAGGCGGTTTACACGCGGCGTGCTTCTGAATCCCGCGGCGGCGGGAGCCGCGACGGCCTCGGTCTCCTTGACGCCGCGGCGATCGCCAAAGTGCAAGAACAAGCCTGGCCTCAGGCAAGCACGGCCGATGAACTGCACGATGCGCTCATGTTATTCGGTGCCATGACCGAAGATGAGACGCAACGCACAGTTTCCGTTCATCACGAAGCGAATGGCGCAGCGGCGGAGCATTTGCTGAAAGAGCTCGTTGCATTCAATCGCGCAATGCAATTACGAGTCGCAGAAAAAACTTTTTGGATTGCAGTCGAGCGTTTGCCGATGGTGCAAACAATTTATTCCCGAGGCCGATTCGAACCGAAATTGTCCGCGCCGGAATCGATTCAGCGACAAATTTGGGAACGCGCCGATGCGATTCGCGAACTCATTCGTGGAAGGATGGAAGCTTCCGGCCCGGTGACCGTTGTCGATCTTGCAGGCATATTAAGTCTGCCGCGGTCTGAGATCGATGCTGCGCTGCTGGCTCTTGAAGCAGAAGGCTTTGTTCTGCGCGGCAAATTTCACCCGGACGCGGCGGAGCAGGAATGGTGCGACCGCCGGCTGTTGGCGCGAATTCATCGACTCACTGTCGACCGGCTGCGCGCCGAGATTCAGCCAGTCTCGCCGCAGGATTTTTATCGTTTTCTTTTCGCATGGCAGCGCTCCGATCTCGAACATCGCGTGGAAGGCCCCGAAGGTTTGCAGTCGGTTCTCGAACAACTTGACGGCTGCGAGTTGCCGCTGGCCGCCTGGGAATCTGCAGTTCTTAGCGCGCGCGTCGCCGATTACGATCCCGAATGGCTCGATCGTCTTTGTTTTTCCGGTCGCATTGGCTGGGGACGTCTGAGCGCGCCGCAAAAGCCGAACGCGCGCGCATTCGCGCCGCTGCGAACAAGTCCGATTGCGCTCTACCAGCGCGAAAATCTCCCGGACTGGCTGGCTTTGACTCAAGCAAATTCGACAGCCGCATTTTCGATCGGCGCTCAAACCGTGTTCGACGCGCTGGCCAGCGGCGGCGCGCTTTTTTTCACCGAGCTCGTGCAACGAACCGGTCTGTTGCCGTCGCAACTCGAAGAAGCATTATCTGAGCTGGCCGCGCTCGGTTTCGTCACGTCGGACAGTTTCGATGGATTGCGCGCGCTTCTCATTCCGT
>QHOD01000032.1 GCA_003218615.1 Verrucomicrobiota bacterium | reverse complement strand
ACGGCAGCGGTTTTGAATCGGAAAGCGGTTTTCGCGAAGCATTCACAAAGATCTTTGGTGAACCACCCACAACTGCCAGAACGCGGTCTCCGATGTTCGCGGAGCGAATCGATACGCCGCTGGGTGCGATGATCGCCGTCGCGGACAATGAAGGACTGCGTTTGCTTGAGTTTATCGACCGACGTGCGACCGAACGTGAATTGTCGATCCTGCGCAAGCGATTGCGAACCAATGTCGTGCCGGGCGAGCATCCACACCTCACAGCGGCGCGCCAGCAGCTCGGTGATTATTTTTCCGGCAAAAATCTGGAGTTTGATGTTCCGTTGGCGCCGGTCGGATCGGACTTTCAATTGCGTGCCTGGAAAATCCTTCGGTCCATCCCGGTGGGGGAAACTCGCTCGTATTCGTGGATGGCGAAGCGCCTGGGAGATGAAAATGCGAGGCGCGCAGTTGGTCGCGCAAACGGCACGAACATGATTTGCGTCGTGATCCCGTGCCACCGCGTTATTCGGGCGGATGGCACGCTGTGCGGTTACGGCGGCGGACTGTGGCGCAAGAAATGGCTGCTCGATCACGAAAGGCGCTGCGCGACAAAGTGAAATAGTGATGAGTGACTAATGGATGGATTGATGTTTCGCGCGACGCGGCCTTTCAAGGCATACGCGGCGATCGGCCAATCTTCTATCTCGAAGGAGAGAGAGGGGATCAACTCTTAAGTAGCACCGTAAAATCCCGCGAACGCACCGTGGCTGCAAAACGGAAGAGTAACGATCTTGGGATATGAAAAAGCTTGCATTACTGAGTTTAGTCGGCATCACATCGATCGCCCTGGTTCACACAGGATGGGCCGCTGGCCACGGTGGGGGCGGAGGCGGCTTCGGCGGTGGCGGTTTCCATGGGGGTGGCTTCGGCGGCGGCGGTTTTCACGGCGGCGGATTTCATGGCGGCGGCCATTTCAGTTCAATGCCAGGTGGACACACGTTCGTCCGCGGCGGAACTCCTACGTGGGGTGGCCGCAATTGGAGTGGGCGCAACTGGAATGGCAATTGGCGCCATCACCGATTCTCTAATGATGTCGTCTTCATCGGCGACGTGGGCTTTCCGTGGTGGTGGTGGGGCTGGTACGAACCGTACGGATATTACGGTTACGACTATTACCCCTACGGTTCCTATGGGTACGGCGGGTATGGATACGGTCGGTACGGTTACTACGATCAGTCCGGTTACAGACACCGCCATGCCAGCCGATCAGGGAATACGCGGAGTTTGCGGAATCGGTGACAAGCGCGGGCTACGATGCGGCCAAGCGGACCGCGACCACAGCGCGATGATTGGCTCATATTTCTTTGGGAACACGGGTCAGCTTTTACTTGTTTGAAAAAGCAGTTTTCAGAGCATGCGCGCCCGGGGTGACTCGAACACCCGACCGACGGATTAGAAATCCGTTGCTCTATCCGGCTGAGCTACGGGCGCAATCGGCGAAACACTTATACTGAGTTTCATCGCAAATGAAAGCCGGTAGGGCGCGCATCTTCTGTGCGAAGGGAATGTGTGCGGGCTTCGGCGCCCACGGACTGACCCGCCCTACCTCGACGATGTCGGCGCCGGGCCGATGATTCCACCGCCAGCGCGCGGTACTGCAGAAATGCGCGCCAGTCTGCTTTCGCTTGGACTGCCCGGGAGTCACTACCTCCGCAAGGAGACCCGGCTTCGAGAAAAGCGCTTGTGCGCGGGGCGGTTCTTCGGCAGTTTCGTGCCGTCATGGCAGCAGATCGCAGGCTCGGTTGTCTCAGCATATTTTTGTTCGTCGCGCTCTGCGCCAGTCTGTTCGTTAACTTCGTGCTGATGGCCGCCGCGTTTCAGCGCTTCGCTGGTGTTCGGGAAATCGAACCGCTCCCCCGTTTCCGCGAGATCCTGCTTCAGAGAGGCGCTCGCGGAGTTACCGATAAAATCGTCGTCATTACAATGCGGGGCTTAATCAGCTCTTCGCTGCCCGGCAGTGTCACCGATTCAATGGTCGACGACATGCGCGCGGCCCTGCAACAAGCTCGCGACGACGACCGGGTCAAAGCCATCGTGCTGGAAATCGATTCACCCGGTGGAGAAGTCACCGCCTCTGATGCAATCTATAGTGCCGTGATCAAAGCGCGCGCCAGGAAACCGGTGGTGGTTTATATGGATTCGCTCGCGGCTTCGGGCGGCTATTATGTCTCGTGCGGCGGAAAATTTTTGATGGCGAACGAAACGACGATTACCGGCAGCATCGGCGTCATCATCCAAACCTTGAATTACGAGCAGTTGCTCAACAAAGTCGGGCTCGCTTCCGTTGTTTTCAAAAGCGGCAAGTTTAAGGACATGCTCAACGGGGCGCGACCAATTACGCCGGAGGAACGCGAGCTGGTGCAGAGTTTCATTATGAAGACTTACGACAAGTTTCTCGGCATCGTGGCGAAGGAGAGAAATCTGCCGGCCAATCTTCTGCGCAACACGATCGCCGATGGCCGGATTCTGTCGGGCAGGGACGCGTTCGAGAACAAACTGATCGACGGCCTCGGTGAACTGGATGACGCGTTTGCTAAAGCGAAACAATTGGGGAATGCGCCTGAAGCGAAAGTTGTAAAATACGGCCCCCCCTTCAGTTTGAGCCGATTTTTGCGAATATTTGGGCAGGCCGACTCAAAAATCGAACTCCAACTTCCGAAACAGCTCATTCCGCAACTGGAAACGGGACGTGCGTATTTTCTGCCGAGCTATTACGCGCCGTAGAGAACAGGACGCATGCGATCCGACAGCCTCTTCGCGGCATTCGGAGCCGCCGCGAGCTTTAGTTCTAATGTCCTTTTCGCTCTTTATTTTTTTGCCAGCATTTGTGTTTACCTTGCGCTGATCTTCCAGATTAGCGCACGAGCGTCGCCCTTGGGTGGCGCGCCGACGAAATCCTTCGGGTTGCCCGAAGCAATAGTCGCTGGCGCATTGATCTTTTTATTTTTGCGCGCTATCGGCGCGTCGGTTTCGCGTTCTTCGGTCGAGCTCAACGCGCGCGATCTTCTGGCAAATCTTATTTTCACGGTGGTCATGGTGTTGTTCATCGCGACTTTCCTGAAGCTCCGCGGGATTGACCTCAGCTCGGCAGCCGGTTTTTTCAGGCTTAATTTTCTCCGCGCTGTCAGCATGGGAACAATTTTGCTATTGGCGGCCTATCCTTTAATTGCGTTGTCGGAGGCCGTTACGCAGAGCCTTTTTGGAAGTGGTTCGAGCAAGCAGAACGTCGTCGAACTCTTCAGCGGATCGCGCACGATCGAGCAGCGAATTATGATTATCGTTTTCGCGGTGGCAATCGCGCCGGTAGTCGAGGAATTTCTTTTTCGATTTTTCCTCTACGGCGTACTCAAACGCTATTTCGGGCGTTTTCTTGGAATTACAGTCAACGCGCTGCTCTTCGCCGCTGCCCATACACATTTCCCGTCTTTCGTCCCCCTCTTTGTCCTGGGAAGTTGTTTCACCATTGCTTACGAATGGAGCGGCTCGATTCTGGTCGCGATGACGATGCATTCTCTCTTCAATACGGTGTCGCTCACCGTGCTTGCATTTCCAGAACTCTTTCCGCAATGAGACTGCGCAAGTCCGCCAGAGGACTGATTCGCCTGGGCGAACTCGGCGAAGACCGGCTGCTCGAGCAGCTTTTGCCTCATCTTCCGCGGGGAAAAGGAGTTGTCGCAGGCGCGGGCGAGGACTCTGCTGTAGTGAACCCCCCTGTTGGCGGAGATTTTCTCGTGCTGAAAACCGATTGCATTATCGAGGGCGTCCATTTTTTGCACGGCGTCAACCCGCACGACATTGGCTGGAAAGCGATGATGCGCCCGCTGAGCGATTTTGCCGCTACCTCCGCCGTGCCTCAGTTTGCGCTAATTACCCTGATCACGTCGGCGCAAACCGAAGTGGAGTGGGTGAAACAGCTCTATCGCGGCCTCCGCCGGGCTGCAAGACGGTTCAAAGTCAGCATCGTCGGCGGCGAAACGAGCAGCACACCAGGTCCGACTGCCATTTCCGCGAGCGTTGTTGGGTTTGTTGAGAAAGACCGCTGGGTAACGCGCAGCGGCGGCAAAGATGGCGATGATCTTTTTGTCACTGGCCGGCTCGGTGCCGCTATGACACGCAAGCATTTGCAATTTGTTCCGCGGATTGCGGAATCGCGCTGGCTCACGAAGAATTTTTCAATCCACGCGATGATGGATTTGAGCGATGGATTGGGCGTCGATCTTCCGCGTCTCGCGCGCGCCAGCAAAGTCGGATTCAAGATCGAGATGGAGAATTTGCCGCTCAATCGCGGCGTTAAGATCGACAATGCAATTTCGGAAGGAGAAGACTACGAATTGCTTTTTGCCATTTCGCCGCGTGACAGAGATCTGCTGGAACGAGAATGGCAAAAGAAATTTCCGAAATTGCCGCTTACCCGAATCGGTCGGTTAAATCGAAAATCGAAGATCAAAGATCAAAAATTGCCCCGTGGCTACGTTCATTTCCAACAACCCGGCTGAAACGGAGGCAATCGGACAACGATTTGCGAAGGATGTCAATGCTGGATCGATTTTGGCTCTCAAAGGCGAACTCGGAAGTGGCAAGACTCAACTCGTGAAAGGTCTCGTCGCTGGACTGGGAAGCGGCGCCGCCGTCACCAGCCCGACGTTTACGATTCTGCACGAATATTCGAGCGGGCGTTTCCCGGTCTATCATTTCGATTTTTTTCGCCTGGAAGATCGACAATCGGTCGCGCGGCTTGGCCTCGATGATTACTTTTTCGGCGACGGCGTTTCGGTGATTGAATGGGCCGACCGGTTCCCAGAATTCATCCCCGGGCAGGCGCGCTGGATTTTGTTCGAGATAAAATCAGAAAATACGCGCGCGATCACTTTAAAATGAAGATTCTCGCGATCGAATTGTCCACTGTGCGTGGCAGCCTGGCCTGGCGCGACAACGATGTCGATCTTGCGCCTGAATGGCCAAACGATCGGAAAAATTCCGGCGCGTTTTTTGAAAATCTAGACAATATCACCAAAAAATGTGGCGCAGCGGACCTGATTGTGGTTGGGCTTGGTCCGGGTTCGTATGCTGGAACGCGCATCGCGATTTCAGCCGCAATTGGATTGCAAATTTCATCGGGCGCGCGCCTGATTGGTTTTCCATCGATCTGCGGCATGGAAAGCGCAGAAGCAGATTATTGCGTCATTGGGGACGCTCGTCGCCAATCGTTTTTCTTCGCGCGAATCAGCGGGAACGAACTGATGGAACGCCCTGAGTTGTTTAGCGAAGAAGGCCTCAAGAGCAAGCTCGCCTCGCTTCGGAATGATACGCCGATCTTTTGTTCCGAATCGCTTCCCCAATTTGAACGTGCTGTCATTCGTTATCCTTCGGCGCACCTGCTCGCCCAACTTGCTCAAGATCCAAATCGCAACTTTAAATTGCCGCCGCTCGAGCCGATGTATTTAAGAGATCCCCATATCACGATGCCAAGGAGCGCTTCGTCAAAATGAAAGAAAGCTATCGTTGCTGGGCGGAAATCGACCGAAACGCATTGCGCCACAACGCGAAAGTTGTGCGCGAGCGGATCGGGTCGGCCGAACTTCTCGCCGTCGTGAAAGCCGACGGTTACGGTCACGGCATGATTGGCGTGGCGGAGGCGCTGGCCGATGATGCGCAATTATTCGGCGTGGCGAATCTGGAGGAAGCGATTCAACTGCGCGCGGCGCTTCCCCATCCAATTATGATCCTTGGTCCAGCTTTGCCGGAAGAAAGATCGACAATCGTGGAGCGCGGTTTCATTCCTTCGATTTCTACTTTTGAAGAAGCAAAGGATTTCGAACGGATGGCGGGCGATGCGCCAGTGCCGGTCAATTTTAAGATCGACACGGGAATGGGCCGCATGGGCGTTCCGGAGAACGAAGCCTTTGTGCTTTTCAAAAAAGTTTCGGCATTGCGCCAGATCAGGATTCACAGTGTCTCTACGCACTTGCCGGTTTCGAATGAGGACGCCGCGTACACGCGCGACGAGCTCTTGAGGTTTGGCAAGATCCTAAAGCAATTTCGCGCTGACATTCCGGGAGATTACAAAGCGCATGTATTGCAAAGTGCAGGCGCCCTTGCATTCAACCAGAAGGTTTTCGACATGGTGCGTGCTGGCGTTATGCTCTATGGGATTTCCCCGTTGCCGGAATTTCAAAACCTTCTCAGACCGGCGATGGCATGGAAAACGCGAATTGCGCTCGTGCGCGATATGCCCAAGGGGAGTTCCATTAGTTATGGCCGCACCTTTATTACTCCGCGAAAAATGCGGATCGCAACGTTATCGGCTGGTTACGCCGATGGGTATCCGCGGCAGCTCTCCAGCCATGATGCCGCGGTTTTGGTTCGCGGTCAGCGCTGCGCCTTGCTCGGCCGAGTGACGATGGATTTGATGATGATCGACGTGAGCAAGATCGACAATGTGGAAGTGGGGGACGAGGCAGTTTTAATGGGACGCGATGGAAACGAGGAAGTTTGTTGCGCGGAATTGGCCGAGAAGGCCGGCACGATTACTTGGGAAATTACGACGCGCATTGGCGCGCGCGTCCGGCGCGTTTACGTTTAGGAAAACTGTTTCAACGATGTAACGATTTAACAAACGCATGTTCCAAATCATCTTCAACGAATTGAGCGCGGCGGAGATCTCGGCGCTGCCGAAGAAATTGCAGCTCGAGTTGCTCGCTGAGTTCCAAATTTTACCCGAGGATTTGGATCATTTCGATTCGGAGCGGTTCGGCGTGATCCAGCGCGAGGGAAAAAAGTTATATCGTTATCGCGCGAAGGATTACCGAATCTATTTCGCGAAGACTGACGAAGGCATCAAGGTCCATCGCGTCCTGCACAAGAACACATTTCGGGATTTCCTTTTCCGCAGCAAATTGCCCGTTTCGGAAGACGCGCAGCTGGGCGAAACGCGCGAGTTCTGGAAACTGATCGAGCAGGGCGAGCGAACGCGGAAGGCGTAGCGGACGGCCTACAACTATTTCATCAACAAGACGGAGCGGCTGCGCTTGATCTCGCGGGTGATCCTGCGATGCAGATGCGCGGGCATGCCGGTAACACGACGAGGAAGAATCTTGCCGCTCTCGGTGACGAATTTCTTCAGGAGATCGGGGTTCTTGTAATCAATCGCCTCCAGGGCGATGTCGATCCTGCGGCGTGGCATCGTACGATTGGCGCGGCGAAAAGCCGAACGGCGTTTGGCGGTCTTTGGTTCCATTGAGAATTATTTCGTTTCGCGGTGCAAAGTATGCCGCTTCAAGAAGGGATTGTATTTCTTTTTCTCGAGCCGGTTGGGCGTCCGCGGACTTTTCTTGTTCCGTGTGGTCATGTAGCGCGACGGCGGTTTGCCGAGCGCCTTTGCCTCAGTGCATTCGAGTGTAACAATTTCCTGCGCCATTCGTGTTACTCTTTCGCCTCGGCTGGCGCAGCCGTTTCCTCTTCCTCGGCCTCGCCACCTTCCTCCTCGGTGAGCCCAAAGAGCGACGTGACCGATTGGCGGACGCGGGAAGCTCTGCTTTGCTTCTCGAGCTGCGATTGGCATTCGACGGTGAAACGCGCGAACGGGATTGCTTCGAGACGCGCGCGTGGAATGTGTTTTCCCGACATTTCGCACACACCGTAAGTGCCGAGCTCGATCCGCTTGAGCGCCTGATCGATTTCGTAGAGCGCGTCCTGTTCCTGCGAAAGCAAACTCAACGCAAAATCGCGATCGTAAGCATCCGATCCGGCGTCGGCCTGATGCATGCCAAAAGCCGAGGCCTCGCTCCCTTCTGCACGCGAGCGAAGAGTGTCCTGGGCAACGCCGGCCATGGAATCGACCATGGCATCGCGAAGCTGAAGGAGTTTTTCCTTCTGCTTGCGCGTGAATGGGTCAAGCCTGCGTTCGCGCTGATGATTGTTGCCCATTAATTTCAACGGGTCGCCTGTAAGATCAATTTTTCGCTTCGATTTGGGAGATTTTGCGGATCGCTTCGCTACCTTCGCCGAGGCCCGTAAGACCTTCTTCGAGGCCGGCCTTTTGGCGGCGACTTTACGGCTGGGCCTGGCAACCTTGCGCGCCGATCGCGTTTTGCGGGCAGCGGACTTTTTCGCAGAACTCTTCTTTTTCTTTGGTTTGGCCATAGCGTGAAAGGCGCCTTTTACCCGGGCACCGGAAAAAACGGAGGCTTAATTAAGAACATTTCCCCAACCGCGCAAGCGGAGATTTCGTAATACGGGCATCTGTGCCTTTTTCGTCGTACAGGCTGCCAGCCTGCGCCGCGGTTTTGCGGGCAGGATGCCCGCATTACGAGACAGCCAGGATGGCTATGTTACGAGCTGGCGCTCGAATAATGACGAAGAGCGAACCGCCAGAAAGCGCGTGACAGCCAGAAGACGAGACTGGATGCGATAACGAGATGCAGCATCAGCTGGGTCGGTTGTCCAAGCGATTTGATGAGCAGGCGGGCGGGAATATTCGCGATGATCACCACCGGAATGACCCAGCCGAATATCATGCGAAAAATCCGCGGGAAGATCACGTCCGGATAGCGGGCAATATTCAGGAAGTTGAAGTAGCCGTAGACCAGGCCTTGCGCCCGTACGATCCAAAAACTCACCCCCGCCAGGCCAAGCATGATGGAGTAATGCACGGCGACTCCAAATCCGAGCGCGGCCAGGTAGAGCAAGATCGCCATTGGGTTTGGCATAATCCCAAGTTGTGACAGCGAAACGCAGACCACCGCACCACCGAGAGCGGCGTTGACGATGCTGTCGAGCGCAAATTGTTTGGTGGAGACGGCAAACTGGCTGTCGATTGGCAGAACCAGGAGAGAGTCCAGCTTTCCAGTGCGCACCAATTCCGGAATGTTTGCGACGTTCACAAAAAAGAACGCTTGGAAGAGTTGCGCGATGATTTGATGCGTGCCGATGAGCAACACCACTTCCCACTTCGTCCAGTCTCCGATGTGATCGACCTGGCCAAAGATAATACTGAAGAAAACGATTTGCCCGCAGAACCAGAGGACCTCGACAACCATCCAGAGGAGGAAGTTTGCCTTGAAACTCATCTCGCGAATGAGCGAGTTGCGCAGCATAATGGAGTAGATTTCGATGTAACGGCGCATCACATCCTCCTGTCACTTACTTATAGGTTCAGTCAACCCCACCGCATGAAACGTTTTTTCCCCTGGCTCAGCGCTATCGCTGGTCTGCTAATTATCGCAGTCATTATTCGCCATTTCCGCGATGGAAGCGCTGCGAATTATCAGACGGCAGAAATAACCCGCGGCGGCATCACTCAGGCGGTTACCGCGACAGGCACTCTGAACCCGGTGGTGACCGTGCAGGTCGGCAGCCAGGTCTCGGGCAATATCGCCAAATTGTTCGCGGATTATAATTCGCAGGTGAAAGCCGGACAGGTGGTAGCACAAATCGACCCGGCGATATTCCAGGCCACCGTCACTCAGGCTGAGGGCGATTTGGCGAGCGCGAAGGCAGCGCTCGAGCTTGCGAAAGTCACAGCGACGCGCACGCAGGAGTTGTTTGCCCGGAAAACTTCCTCGCAAGCCGATGTCGATCAAGCGATCGCAACCCTCCACCAAGCCGAAGCCAATGTGACGATCAAACAAGGCGCGCTCGACAAAGCCAAGGCCGATCTCGACCATTGCACGATCACGTCGCCGATCGACGGAGTCGTGATTTCGCGCAGCGTCGATGTTGGCCAGACGGTTGCCGCCAGTTTGCAGGCTCCGGTTATTTTCGCGATCGCGAACGATCTGACCAAAATGCAGATCGATGCGAATGTCGCCGAGGCGGACGTCGGTGTCGTCACAATCGATCAGAAGGTCGATTTCACGGTGGACGCTTTTCCGATGCAGACGTTTCATGGAAAGGTCGTCCAGGTGCGGAACGCGCCAATCACTGTGCAAAACGTCGTGACCTACGACACCGTAATCGGAGTGAGCAATTTAGATTTGAAATTGAAACCGGGAATGACTGCGAACGTTTCAATCGTCGTCGCACATCGAGACGACGTTTTGCTAATCAAAAATGCGGCGCTGAGGTATCGCCCGCCGGATGCGACGCCGGTGGAGACGAAACAAAGCATGCCGGGCCGCGGGGCCCGGCCGGGCGGGGCAGGTGACCCTGGTGCGCACGAACGCCGTGCCGAACGAACTGTTTATGTTTTGCCAAATGGCGCCAGTCGTCTGCGACCGGTCCAGATTAAAACCGGGATTAGCGATGGAGTTATGACCGAAGTGGTCGATGGCTTGAAAGAGGGCGATCGCGTTGTGACCGCAGAACTGACTTCAACAACGACGGCGTCGTCGCCGCCCGCAAATCCATTTGGTGGCGGAGCGCGCCGATTTTGATTTTCGGATGGAAACACCCGCTTCGGAAAGATCGACATGAACAATGGCGCACTCGTTAGCCTAGTCGATGTCCACAAAACATATCGCACCGGCGAAATGGAAGTGCACGCCGTGCGCGGCGTTTCTCTTGAGATTCAGTGCGGCGAATTTGTGGCGCTGATGGGCGCGAGCGGTTCCGGGAAATCCACGCTGATGAATCTTCTCGGTTGTCTCGATCGACCGACCTCCGGTCATTACATTCTGGATGGTTCCGATGTTTCTGGCCTGGATCGCGACCGACTGGCTGATATTCGCAATCGCAAAATAGGTTTCATCTTTCAGAGTTTTAATCTCCTGCCGCGCACATCGGCGCGGGAGAACGTCGAGTTGCCGTTGCTTTATAGCGCGCAGCGCTTAACAAATGCGCAGCTTCGCGAAAAGGCCGATCGCGTCCTTGCGTCGGTTGGACTTGGCGGCCGCGAAGATCATCATCCGAGTCAGCTTTCGGGCGGCCAGCAACAGCGCGTCGCGATCGCCCGCGCATTGATCAATGATCCCGAAGTGCTGCTCGCGGACGAACCGACGGGAAATCTCGACAGCCGAACGAGTGTCGAGATCATGGCAATTTTTCAACAGCTGAATGAGCGTGGCATCACTGTTGTTATGGTGACCCACGAGCAGGATATCGCAGGCTACGCGCGCCGAAACGTGGTAATGCGCGATGGAATTTTGCTTAGCGACAAAGTCGTCACGCAACGAACTCTTGCCAAAGGGGAATTGAAAAAACCAGGAACGTTTACAGACAACCCGGAGGAGCAGGCCAGTAATGATTCGATTTAACCGGAGTAAAGATCTGGCGTTTCGACGAATACGATGAGAGTAGGGTCGACATTTAACGTTGCGTTTCGTGCATTGCGGCGAAACAAAATGCGTTCGGTGCTGACCGCGCTGGGCATTATTATTGGCGTCGGCGCGGTGATTGCGATGGTCGGAATAGGAAATGGCGCGAAAGCGCAAGTGGAGGCGCAGATCGCAAGCCTCGGGCAAAATGTGATTCTGATTTTTTCCGGGAGCACCACCTCCAGCGGCATTCGCACCGGTTGGGGCGGCGCGGGTACTTTGAAGATTGAAGATGCGGAAGCGATCCGGCGGGAAGTGCCGGGTGTCGTGGCGGTGAGCGAGGAAGTTCGCTCGATTACGCAGGTAGCGGCGGGAAATCAGAATTGGTCCACACAAGTCCTTGGCGAATCGGCAGAGTATTTTGACATTCGTCAGTGGCCGCTCGCGGACGGCGCGCCCTTTACGCCGCAGGATGTGCGGAGCGCTAACAAGGTTTGCGTTGTCGGCCGCACGACCGCAACCCAGATCTACGGGAACGAGAATCCGGTTGGTCAGATTTTGCGCATCAAAAACGTGCCGTTTGTTATCACCGGTGTTCTGACGCCAAAAGGATTAAGTCCGCAGGGCGTCGATCAGGACGACATTGTGATCATGCCGTACACCAGCGCGATGAAACGCGTGGTTGGCGGAACGACGTTGCGTGGCATGAATGTCCAAATCGGCGATGCAACGGAGATGAGCGCAGCGCAACAACAGATCATCGCGTTGCTTCGACAACGGCATAACATCCGGCCGGGTCGCGATGACGATTTCACCGTTCGAACCCAACAAGAAATTGCGGAGGCAGCGACCGAGACGGCCAAAGTCATGACGCTTTTGCTTGGCGCGATC
>QHOD01000260.1 GCA_003218615.1 Verrucomicrobiota bacterium | reverse complement strand
ATTTACATCCCCAGATTGTCATCGTAGGCGACAAGAAAGAAGTGCTTGCCAGCTATTCCATTCCGGCGGGCGCGCACGTCATCGTCGAAGAGGGACAAAAAGTGCGCGGAGGCGCGCTGCTCGCGAAAACGCCACGGAAAGTCGCAAAAACCAAGGATATCACCGGCGGTCTGCCGCGCGTGGCCGAGTTATTCGAGGCGCGGCGGCCCAAAGATGCGGCTGAGATTGCCAAGATCGACGGCGTTGTAGAAATGGGCGGAACCGTTCGCGGCAAGCGACGCCTGATCTTAAAGGATCCCGATACTGGAACCGAGGAAGAACACCTGATCCCGCTCACCAAACACATCATTGTCTTCAAAGGCGACTTTGTGAAAAAGGGTCAGCAGCTTACCGAGGGTCCGGTTGTGCCTCACGAGATCCTTGAGGTCTGCGGACCACAGGATCTCCAGGAGCATTTGGTCAACGAAGTGCAGGAGGTCTATCGCCTCCAGGGCGTGGAGATCAATGACAAGCACATTGAGATCATCGTGCGCCAGATGTTGCGTAAAGTGAAAATTACCGATCCCGGCGATACCTCATTACTTTGGGGCGATCAGGTGGACAAACTCGATTTCGAGGACGAAAACAGGAAGGTCGTCGAGAAGGGTGGCAAGCCGGCGGAAGCCGTTCCGGTATTGCTCGGGATCACCAAGGCTTCGCTCGAGACCGACAGCTTTATCTCGGCGGCGTCCTTCCAGGATACGACCCGCGTACTCACTGAAGCCGCCACACTCGGTAAAGTCGATAGACTGCGTGGATTTAAGGAAAACGTAATCATGGGCCATTTGATCCCTGCCGGCACCGGATTTCCTCAGCACCGCGAGATCAGACTGGTGGAAAAAGGGGAGCCAATCGGCGCACCGGCGCTGGAGGAAGCCCAAGCACAACCAGCGGTCGGATAACCCTGATACTTGTACGGCGTCCGCCGCGGCGGACGCCTGGCAATGAAAAGGATCCAGCAAATGGCGTTTCACAGAAGGGAGCCGCCGGGACGCGAGCGGCATGGACGGGCAGCCCGTCAGGACGAGAGAGCGGGAGCGAACGAGTCAAACGCCCTACCATTCTGATGTCGATCGTAACCAAAACCGGCGACAAGGGGGAAACTTCGCTCATGTATGGCCGGCGCGTACCAAAAGCCGATCCGCATATTGACGCCTGCGGCTGCATCGATGAGCTGACCGCCGCGCTCGGTCTGGCCCGATCTCTTTCAAGCGAAAAATTCCTTTCAGAGGAAATTTTGGCTGCGCAAAAAGATTTGATTGTGGTCATGGGCGAGCTGGCAACGGCGGTGGAAGATCGAGAGCGTTACCTCAAGAATGGTTTTCATCCCACCACGGCGGCAATGGTCGATCGAATTACGGCCGTGATTGTCGATCTTGAGAAGGACGAATCGCTTTATCCGAAAGACTGGGTGATCCCGGGTGTAACGGTCGTCTCGGCGGCTCTCGATTTTGCGCGTGCAACTTGTCGGCGCGCCGAACGGCATGTCGTTAGGTTGATTACGAATGAAAAAGATTTTAACTTGGAGATCCTGCGTTATCTTAACCGTCTTTCCGATCTTTGCTGGGTTCTCGCCCGCTACACGGAAAAAAATGTGAAATCGGAAACTGGATAAACATTCCGGTTGCCTTTCCTGCGGGGGTGTAGCATCTTCCGCATTCGCCGTTTTCCCCCTCGGCCGGCGTCCCTTTTTATGGCTGACACAACAGAATTAGTGCCGGAGCTCCTCGAGGCCGGCGTCCATTTCGGGCACCAGACAAAGCGCTGGAACCCGAAAATGAAGCCGTTCATTTTCGAACAGCGCAATCAGATTTATATCATCAATCTGGATGAAACCGTGAAGCAACTTCAGCGCGCGACGGAGTTTCTCCAGGAGATCGCCCGCCGCGGAGGCAAGATCTTGTTCGTGGGGTGTAAGAAACAGGCGCAGGAAGCGGTGAAAGAAGCAGCGGTGGCTTGCGGACAATTTTACGTCAATCAGCGCTGGCTCGGTGGGACTTTGACGAACCTCGCCACCATCCGCAAGAGCATTGGTCGGCTGAAATACATCGAGCAAATCGAACAATCGCCCGAGTACAAAAAAATGGGCAAACAGGAATTGGCCGCGCTCAATCGTGAGGCCGCGAAACTCCGACGCAATCTCGATGGGATACTCGAGATGTCGCAGTTGCCCGACGCTCTGGTCGTGATCGACACAACTCGCGAGCAAAATGCCGTAAATGAGGCGCGGCGTCTCGGGATACCGGTCGTTGCCGTCGTCGATACGAACGCGGATCCCGAATTGATCGACTATCCAATCGCCGGAAATGATGATGCCATTCGCGCCATTCGCGTGATTTTGCAAAAACTGGTCGACGCCATTGTTTCGGCAAACAGCGAAGCTCGAATCCGCGAGCAGGTCGAAATGGCGGGCGTGTCCGCCTGAGTTGAGCAAACGTTCAACGCTCCGCGTTCAACATCTCGCATCCAAGCATCAATGACAGGTACAATGGAAATCGACCCACAACTGGTTAAACAACTTCGGGAAAAAACCAACGCCGGATTCATGGACTGCAAACGCGCTCTTGCCGAGAGCGGCGGCGATCTGAAAAAAGCGGAGACAATCTTGCGGACCAAAGGCATCGCCAGCGCAGGTAAAAAGGCCTCGCGCGTGACAAAGGAAGGCATAGTC
>QHOD01000259.1 GCA_003218615.1 Verrucomicrobiota bacterium | reverse complement strand
CTTTCGCCAGCGGCGGTTCGCCTGTCCCGGTTGGCTTGTAATCATCGAGTGGCGGCGGCACAACTGGCAGTTCGTTTTCGTTCAAGGCCCGATGTTTCCTACCTTCCCAAATAATCGGGAACGGTTCGCCCCAATATCGCTGACGCGAGAACAGCCAATCTCGGAGTTTGTAATTGATCGCGCCTTTTCCATGGCTGCGTTCTTCCAGCCACGCCGTGATTTTCTTTCTCGCTTCAGCGCTCGTTAGGCCGTTGATGATCGGCGAATTGATTGCGATTCCATCGCCAGTGAATCCAATTGCCGGTTCATCTTTCGTCGGCTGAACAACAGCGACAATCGGCAGGTCGAATTTTTTCGCAAATTCCAGATCGCGCTCGTCGTGTGCTGGCACGCCTCCGATCGCGCCGGTCCCGTAACCAAGGAGCACATAATCAGCGATCCAGATCGGAATCTTCTCGTTATTTGCGGGATTGATCGCGAATGCGCCAGTGAAGACGCCTGTTTTCTCTTTCGCGAGATCAGTGCGGTCGAGTTCGCTTTTACGCGCGGTCCGCTCGCGATATTCGCGCACCGCCGGCCATTGCTCTTCAGTGACGATCAAATCGACAAGTGAATGTTCGGGTGCGAGGACCAAGAACGTCCCGCCGTAAAGCGTGTCGGGACGCGTCGTGAATACGCGAATTTTTTCCTGGTGATTGTCGATGTTGAAATCGATCTCGGCGCCTTCACTTTTTCCGATCCAATTGCGCTGGAGCAATTTAATTCCTTCCGGCCAATCGAGTCCCTCCAACTCGTTCAGCAATCGCTCGGCATACGCCGTGATGCGAAGCATCCATTGCCGCATCGGCCGGCGCACGACTGGGAAACCACCGACCTCGCTCTTACCATCGACAACTTCCTCATTCGCTAAAACGGTGCCGAGTTCAGGACACCAATTGACCGGAACCTCAGCGACGTAAGCGAGCCGAACGCGATCGGGATCAGCTCCGCGATAGGTTGAAATCGGCTCGGTCTTGTTGGTTGCCGGATTGAACCAGGAATTGTAAATCTGGAGAAAAATCCACTGCGTCCACTTGTAGTAGCGGGGATCGGTGGTGTTGATCTCCCGCTGCCAATCGTAGGAGAAACCGATCCGTTGGAGCTGTTTCTTAAATTTCGCCACGTTCTCGCGCGTGGTGATCGCGGGGTGTTGACCGCTCTTAATTGCATATTGCTCGGCGGGGAGGCCGAATGCGTCCCAGCCCATCGGGTGCAGAACGTTGAAGCCGGACATCCGTTTGTAACGCGCGACGATGTCGGTGGCGGTGTAGCCTTCGGGATGTCCGACGTGCAAGCCCGCGCCGCTCGGGTACGGGAACATGTCGAGGATATAAAATTTCGGTTTCGAGCGATCGAAATTTTTCTCGCCTGGATTTGGCGCGTGAAAAAGCTGGCGCTCTTCCCAGATTTTCCGCCATTTCGGCTCGATCTGGTCGAACGGATATGGTTTGCGGCGCTCGCTCATCGGTTAACCACGAATGGACACGAATGAACACAAATTCACAAAACAACTTTCTCGTTGACCACCAACTTTCCGTTATTCGTATTCATTGGCGTTTGATTAGTGGCTAATCCTGAATCCTGTCAAACGTGCATGCAATTGATTGTCGCCACGCGCAATGCGCACAAGACCCGCGAGTTCCAGCGAATTCTCGGGCTGGATTTCGCAGTCCGCGACTTGTTCGATCACTCCGAAATTCCCGAAACCGTGGAAAGGGGAGAGACATTTAGGGAAAATGCGATTCTCAAGGCGATCGCGGCATCAAAACAATTGCGGGGCCTCGTGATCGCGGATGATTCCGGCCTGGAAGTTGACGCGCTCGGCGGCGCGCCGGGAATTTATTCCGCGCGCTATGGCGGCCGGAATGCGACCGATAAACAGAACATCGACAAATTACTAGGCGAACTCTCCCGACAAGGAGTGCGGCGCAAGTCTGCAAGTTCCGATCCTAACGTGGGGCGAGTTACAAGCTGGCCATCCTCTCTTTCGGCGCGCTTTCGTTGCGTGATTGCGCTTGCACGGGAGGGCGAACTGCTCGGTACGTTCGACGGAACTGTTGAGGGAAGAATCGTCCAGCGCCCGCGCGGCTCACGCGGATTCGGCTACGATCCAATTTTTGTTCCCAATGGATTTGAACAGACTTTTGCTGAGTTGCCTGCGGAAGTGAAGAACAGAATCAGTCACCGGGCCGAAGCAATTCGCGCCCTTGTCGCTAAACTTGCCGCTCTTAAGCCGAGCGATTAAGGCGGTGGTGGCGGCGGCGGCCATCGGCGCTGCGCTGAGCGAGATTTTGATGCCCGGATTTCCGCGGTGGAGTTGATAAAGTTGCGGGAGGACTTGGTCGTCTGCGACGTACTGGTTATCGAAAAACACCGCGTTTCCTTCCAGCACTTTTATGGAGACAAAGTCCTTTACGCCGCTGGGCGGAGGCCCCACCGCGGCCGGCAAATTGACGCGAATCCCCTTCATGTGGGTTTGGCTCAAGCTCACCATCATAAAGCTGGCAAGCAGAAAGAACATGATGTCGATCAATGGAATGATCTCGATGCGCGCTCGTTTATGCGGAACTGGCGAAGATAATCTCATAGTTCAGATTGATAGAATTTAATACGAGGCGCCCGTCATCGTGAAAGTAATGGGAATTTTGACTTGGGAAACGGTCCCAGGTCTAAATCGCCACTGCCGGAACGCACTGAGGGCGGCGTTATCCAGTATCGGGCTACCAATACTTTGTGTCATGGAAGCTCCGGTGACGCTGCCGCTCCCTGGATCAACCGTCACGACGCAAACCCCGCTCCCGGTGATCTTACGAGAACGCGCCTCGTAGGGATACTGGGGACGCGGCGCGTTTACGGCGAGTGCTTTCGCTCGGGACATTGTCATCGCCTGGGCTTTGATTGGCGTGAATTTTTGTTGCGCCGACGGCGGTGGCCGTGGTGGAGGTGTCCTTTCTTCGACAAACTCCGGCTTAATCTCTGGCGGCGGCGGGGGCTCGGGGAGGGGAATATCTTCCGGCGGTGGAGTGGCCTCAGGTGGCGCCAATGTCGCCTCAACGACGGTTGGTGCATTAGGAGGAAGCTCTACCGGCGGCGCCTCGTGCCTCTGAGCAAGCGCAACCGCGGTCAGGTGAATTGCCACTGCACCACCCACAGCTGCCCACAACTGCCACTGTGGGGCTGGGCGGTAAAGTAACGGTTTTACTGGCGCTGTGGCCATATCAAAAAATTACCCCGGGGGCCCCGGGACTGCCTTGAGCGCTTCGCTCTTAATTTCAAACGAGATTTTGTAGTACCCAACTGAGCGGAGATAATCAAGCAAATGGGCAACGTTTAGGTGAGCCGAGTCGCGATCACCGCGGACAAAGACCTTCGCTTCAGGTGACGATTGATGCACCTTTATCAGACGCGTCTGCAACTCCTGTTCGCTCACTTCGTCCTTGTCGAAGAAGTAATGGCCGTCTTTATCGACCGATACGCTGATGTATTCCCGCTTTGATTGGGTCTCACCCGAAACGCCCGTGGGGAGATTCACCTTAATCCCCTTCATGTGCACCTGGCTCAAGCTCACCATCATGAAGCTGGCGAGCAGAAAGAACATGATGTCGATCAAGGGAATGATCTCGATCCGCGCTTTTTTGTGAGGAATTGGCGAGCTTACGTACATTGGCTGTTTTTAGATCGAGGCGCCTTTCCCAGAGGTTGGGGCTCCCCCAATCTCCATCTCGCGCGCCGCGGTTTGCGCTCCCAACATAACTTCCAGGTTCGTGGCTGCTGTTTGCAACTCGAACTCTAAGTTAGACACTCGGGAAGTGAAAAAGTTAAACGGTATCAGCGCGAAGATGGCGATACCAAGACCGCATGCCGTGGCAATGAGCGCTTCGGCAATACCGCCAGTAACGGCTTGCACTGCCAGTTCCTCATTGCCGAGGAAGCTGAACGACCGAATTAAACCGGTGATCGTGCCCAACAGACCGAGCAACGGAGCCAGGGTCACCAGCGTGTCCATCACCACAAGAAACCGACCCGCGCGTTTAATCTCGATGCCGGCAGCGACTTGCAATGCACCCTGCAGCGAAGCGTGCTGGTGATTGAGACCATTCCACATCATGCGCAAAACCGGGTCGCGCGATCCGCGGGAAAGTTTGGAGGCCTCGGTGAGATCCCCGTTTTCAATCGCCGTGAATACTTTCTCGATCCGTTTCGGATCTCGTCGGAACCAGCGGGCAGTCCACCAAAAGATTCGCTCAATGACCACCGTGAGCCCAATAATCGACACGATCAAAATCGGCCACATAATGGGGCCACCCTTGTGGAACTTGTCGATCAACCAATTACTGCCGACCAGGCCGCCACTGGATTTTTCTTCGGCAGCCGGCGAAGGGCTTTGGGCAGTGGCCGGTGCAGGGCTTAACGTGGCGGTAACCGTCGCGCCTGGCGCGGCAGGTCCCGCTGGAGGCGCGCTCCCAGTCGGCAACTGCGCCGGCGCGGCTGGATTCACGGCTGCTGGGGCACCCGGACTCGCAGCTTGAGGAGGAGCTCCGGGCGGAGGCGCTTGCGGCGGCGCGGGAGATTGCGCGAGCGAAGCCAGCGCAAGCGCGAGTGAGCATAGGCAGATAATAAGTAATGTTTTCATAATTGAAGAAGTTTGGTGACCGGTTTGGTTCCAGTACGAGTTTTCCCTTATCGCAAACGGTTGACTTGCAAGTCGAGCAAAACTTTTCACTTTTTTTAGGGGACACTTCGCTCCTCGAAGGTCGCATCTCTAATTCGAAATATCTCTGTTGCGGGGATGTAAGGAAAGTCTATCAAATTTGCGTCGCTGAAATTCCATCAGCTTCGCCAATCCAGATCCCGAGGCGGCGCGTTAACGACACTGTTCCGCAAGGGTGGCCAATTGCCGATGATCGCTTCCAACTGGTCGCCCGCGTGAATCGGGCCGACACCCGAAGGCGTTCCAGTTAAAATAACGTCGCCGCGCAGCAACGTCATGGACTGGCTGACGAACGAAACGATTTGCGCAACCGAGTAAATCATCTGGCTGGTGCGCGCCTGCTGTCGTAGCTCTCCGTTTTGCCAAAGTTCAATCGAGAGATCGCTGACGTCGACGTCGCTATATACAAAAGGTCCGACTGGTGAGTAAGTGTCGAACGATTTGCAGCGGCCAAATTGCTTTTCGGCTTTTTGTAAATCGCGGTCGCTAATATCCAGGCCAATTGTGTAACCAAAAACATGATCGAACGCATCTTTCACGGTCACATTTTTTGCCGGGACGCCGATCACAATTGCAAGTTCGACCTCGAAATCGGTGCGATGCTCCGGCAATGTGATCTCGATCGCGCCGCCATGCGGCAGAAGCGAGCTGGGCGCCTTAAACCAGATTAACGGCGTC
>QHOD01000258.1 GCA_003218615.1 Verrucomicrobiota bacterium | reverse complement strand
TGCGATGCCCACTCCGCCGGCTTTCCTTATCCACACCGGAGACCTCACGCAGCTGTCAAAGCCTGAAGAGTTCGACACCTTCGATGAAGTGCTCAAGAGCTGCCGAACCAAGGACGTCTTTTACGTTCCGGGAGAGCATGATGTGCTTAACGATGGCGGAAAGCTTTACCGTGAACGGTATTTAAAGAGCGTCGAAGGCAAGGGCTCTGGTTGGTACAGCTTTAACAAAAACGGTGTCCATTTCGTTGGACTGGTCAATGTCCTTGACCTTCAGGCCGGCGGCTTGGGTCAACTCGGAGACGAGCAACTTGAATGGCTCGAAGAGGACGTGAAAGGTCTTAGCGCCGACACTCCGATTGTTGTCTTTGCGCATATCCCTCTCTGGGCGGTTTATCCGCAATGGGGCTGGGGCACAAGCGATAGCGAACGCGCTCTAGGATATCTGAAACGCTTCGGTTCGCTGACCGTGCTAAACGGTCACATCCATCAGGTGCTTCAGAAAGTTGAAGGTAACGTGACTTTCCACACCGCGATGTCTACCGCCTTCCCGCAGCCCGCACCTGGAACCGCTCCATCGCCAGGGCCACTGAAAGTGCCGGCTGAAAAACTGCGGAGCATGCTTGGCCTAACAAGCGTTCAGTATAAGCAAGGTAAAACCGCCCTCGCCGTCGTCGATTCCAACCTCAGCTAGATCCATTCAAACTATGATTACACTTACTCACAAAAATAAAATGGTAGCACTGTTGTGCGGCATCGCTTTTCTCAATCTGTCCCTCTTCGCGCTCGGTGGCGAGATGAAGAACGCCGACAGCACGAAGCAAAACAGGATAGAAATCAAAGACTTTGCCTTCAATCCCCAGAGCATAACCGTGAAGTCAGGAGAGAAGGTGACCTGGATTAACCGGGACGAAGAACCGCACACCATCGTAAGCGTCGAGAAGCAGTTTAAGAAATCGACCGCGCTCGACACGGATCAAGAGTTCACAATTACAGCGGGTGCTCCCGGCACTTACAGCTATTTTTGCTCAGTTCACCCGAAGATGACTGGGACGATCGTGGTCGAAAAGTAGGAAGACGCGAAGAGTCCGATAACGCCGATTTGTAGGAGCAATGCCGGAAATGTTTCGCCACAGATGAACACAGATTTTCACAGATTGGGATTTCCGCCGGATGAACTCATCTGTGTTTCATCTGTGTAAATCTGTGGCTTAAAAATGTTTGGCAAGAAAGAAAGCGTGGAAGAAATCCCAGAAACGGCGTGAACATTATGAAACTATTTCTCGCGGCTTCCCATTCCCCGAATCCGTTTGATCTGAAGGCCGCGCTCCTCGCGGGGCACGCGCAGCATCCGGTCATCATTCATTTTCCGATTGCGCTCTTTATAGCTAGCGCTGTCTTCGAGTTACTGGCGGTCTGGCGCAAGCAACCGGTTTTTGCAACGGTCGCCTATTACAATCTCCTCGGCGCCGCGCTAACCGCCCCCCTGGCGATCGCCACCGGCTTGGGAGCCTGGCGATGGCAACTCGAAGGCGCGACCCTCAAGGGCAACTTACTGCTGCATATGATCTGCGCGCTGACTTCGGCGTCGCTAATCTTCTTTCTCTGCTGGATGCGCTCGCGCCTCCGCGCGAAAGGCATCCCGCCGCGTGTCGCTTATTTCGCAGTGACGTTGCTCGCGCTGATGGTGATCACGCTCACTGGACATCTCGGTGGAATCCTCAGCGGCGTTGAAACGCCCTGAGGGTGCGTCACAGAGCTGGACCTCCAAGTTCTCACGTTTTATCCGATCGGCTCCTATACGCCGCAAAGACAGGAACCAAAACCCCAAATGCACACAACGATTAGTCAGATGCTATACCCGGATCGCCGGGCGTTTTTTGAGAAGGTTGCGCTAAGTTTACCGCCGCAGCCGGCAATCAGGATTGGGCCGGCGCCGCTCCCGAGCGGAGAGCACAGGGCAGGATTGTCGAATTTGCGAAGTGCGGTGCCGACCGAGACCCTGAGCACGGCGCAACGAAGCATGAAGGCGACCCAAAAATCGCAGAGAGATCAGAGGCCGGAGGCGAGAGGCCGAATTCAGATGAGTTAGCATGAAACCGATATTCCACATTAATCATCGATATGGTTCGATCATGCTCACCGCGCGCACGAGCGGTGTGGCCCCCAAGACAGACTTTAATTACCAAGCCACGACGCCCGACGATGTCCGTGGCCGACGTGTAGGGGATTGCAAACCGCCGTTCCATGCTCTCAGCCGGGATTACTTCGCGCGCGAAGCGCATCATGACTTCGCAAGCGAAGCGGTGTTTTTTAGTCTATTGATGATGACCACAGTCGTTCCGTTGCTGGATGGAGCGAGCGCTGTCGTAGAGTTGATCCGCTCGACCGGAGCAGCATTCTAATGCCGGCGATCGCAGAAGTCGGCGAAGCAAATGATGGAATTGCTGAACGGGTGAACGACTAGAACATTGTATGGCGTTTCTATGAAACGCTGTTCTGCAAAATGGGCGTCTCACACAGCCGCCCTGCAAAGCCAATATAGCCCGGCGTTGAAATGCTGGGCTATTGTCTGTCAGATCAACGATGCTGTTTTTTACCAACCATGGGCACAATCGCCGAAAATCTTGAACGGGTTCGCGAACAGATCGCGCAGGCGGCGGCGAAAGCTGGTCGCGCCGGTGATGAGATCCAACTTGTAGCGATTACGAAAACGCACGACGCCGAGAAAGTGCGGGAAGCGATTGAAGCCGGACAGATTTTGTTTGGCGAAAGCCGTGTGCAGGAAGCGCGTGCGAAAATTCCGGAGTTGCCTTCGAACCTTCGCTGGCATTTTGTCGGGCATCTCCAGAAAAACAAAATCCGGCACGCGCTCCCGTTGTTCGAAATGATTCACAGCGTCGATTCACTCGCCCTTGCGGAAGACATAAACCGCATCGCGGAAGAAGAAGGATTGCATCCGCGCGTTTTGCTGGAAGTAAACGTGGCAGGCGAGGGGAGTAAGTTTGGCT